>SLHZ01000323.1 GCA_007135895.1 Balneolales bacterium
AAGTCCGGAAAGGTCCGGCTTGATATTTTTCTCTGCCGGCGTTTTTTTTCGCTGTCAGAAGATTCCTTTTTCTACCGGATGGTCTACTGTGCCGGCAGTTATTTATCTGCCGGTGTATTTCCATGAATGCGTACTGGCCATGAACCAGAAAGAGCTCGATTTACGATTCCGTTGGATTGTTCCACATCTGCAACAATGCGGCCACCGTCTCCGTGAGCTTCGTAAAAGCAGAAGCTACGAAGTGCACAACAAGAGGGATGGTTCCCGTGTGACCGATGCAGACAGGGAAATGAGCCAATACTGGATGGATCAGATCTCCCGGACATTCCCCGGTGAGACCATTGTGAGCGAAGAATCTGCGGCAAGTCATGACTATCCGGCGAATGCACCGCTTGTTTGGTACATTGATCCGATTGATGGCACCAGCAAGTTCATTGAGGGGCTGGACAACTATTTCATCCTGATCAGCCTGTGCGTGGAGGGCTTGTCATCGCTCGGACTGCTCTACCAGCCGGAAAAAGAGACGCTTCTCTATGCAACGCCCCATATCCCGACCCGGTTTTACACCTCCCCGGATCACTACAGGGAGATACACCGGACCACGCGGTGGAAGGACCGGAAGCCTCTTATTGTCAAAGGGGCGAAACCGCCTCTGCGAAAGTGGCTGGAGGCGAATACGAACCTGCCCGTACACCGGACCGCCAATGCCGTGCACAACATCATCGGAGCCTTGAATGGCTCGAGTACCGGTTTTATCAGTTTTCGCCGGACTGCCTACTGGGATCTTGCCGCACCGGCGGCCATCATGGCTTCGGCCGGATTTCAGTCCGGTCTTGTCAGCGGGGGCAAACCTGCCCGCTACAATGACGGTGATATCGCCTGTGAGCGGTTTTTCTGCCTGCCTCCGGACACACCGGAGGATGTGATGGATTTTATCCTGGCCGATCAAAGTACCGGTCACACTGGTGGCAAAGAAAAATAGTTTCCCGGCTTTTCATGCCGGCTGGACCTGGTCACGGTATTGAAGGTCATAAAGCCGCCGGTAGATACCTTCTTTTTGCCGAATGAGTTCCCGGTGGGTTCCCGTTTCACGGATGCGACCTTTGTGCATGACCAGTATTTTGTCGGCATGCTGGATGGTTGAGAGGCGGTGGGCAATAACCAGGGACGTCCGGCCCTTCATCAGGGTATCGAGGGCCCGGCCCACGTAATATTCGGTGTCCGGATCAACATTAGAGGTAGCTTCGTCAAGAATGAGGATCAGTGGGTCATAGACAAGAGCCCGGACAAAGCAGATCAGTTGTCGTTGTCCCATTGAGAGCGACGCTCCCCTTTCGGTGACACGGTGCATGTACCCTCCGGGGAGTTTACGGATGAAGCGGTCGGCATGGACCAGCTCTGCGGCGCGGTGAACCTCATCTCTTTTGATATGATCATTCCCCAGGGTGATATTATCCATGATACTACCAGAGAAGAGCATGTTATCCTGCAATACCAGTCCGAAATATGACCTCAGATAGTGCTGCGACATCTGACGGATATCCACGCCATCGAGTTTGATCTGTCCGCTGTTAACATCATAAAACCGGGTAAGCAGATTGATCAGGGTAGTTTTACCGGCACCGGTGGCGCCAACCACGGCGACGATTTCACCGGGTTTCATTTCAAAATGGATGTTTTTCAATACATCGTTTTCGTTGCTATTGTAGCGGAAGGAAACCTCTTCAAAAATGACATGTCCCTCCTTTTTTCGGGGATATACCGGTTTTTGCGGATCAACAACCCTGTTTTCAGTGTCGATCAGACCAAAAATCCTTTCCGATGAAGCCAGGGCGCTCTGCAGGGTGTTGAATTTTTCAGACAGGTCGCGTATTGGAAGAAAAAACTGTCTTACATACTGAATGAATGCCAGCAGCACACCGAAGGTAACCTGACCGGAGAGAGCCTGTGCTCCGCCGTACCAGATGACCAGTGCCATGGCCAGCGATGCAATCACTTCAACAGCCGGCCAGAAGAGTGCGAAGTAGAAAATGGTTTTGATGTGAGCACCGGTATGATCCCGGTTGATGCTTTTGAATTTACGCGCTTCATGTGCTTCGCGGCCAAATAGCTGGACGATACTTATCCCTCCGATATGTTCCTGGATGAAAGAATGAAGGCGTGAAATCTGGTCGCGTACATTGAGAAAAGCGACGCGTACCCGGGCCTTGAACCAGAAGGTGGCATAGACCAGCAGAGGCAGGACACTGAGACTCGCCAGGGAAAGTTCCCAGCTCATGGAGAACATGAAAGCAATGATGAAAAAGATCCGGAAAAGATCCCCGATGATATTGATGACACCGGAAGAGAGCAGCTCGCTGAGCGCTTCGATGTCACTGGTGGTTCGGGTAATCAGTTTGCCGATGGGGTTGCGGTCAAAGAACTGGACATGCAGGTCCTGGATTTTTTCGAATACGGTATTTCGCATCTGCAGGAGTGCGCCCTGACCGATCCATCGCAGCAAATAGGTATTTGCTATCAGCAACAGGGTTTCCGTCATGAGAATACCCAGATAGAGCAGCATAAGCCGCCCCAGTCCGGCAGGATCTCTCCGACTGATATAGTCATCTACCGCTACCTGGGTAAGATACGGCCGGAGGGGTCCCAGGAAGGCGATCAGCAGTGTCAGTACCAATGCCAGTCCCAGATGCCATTTGTAGGGTTTTAGAAAGAAATAAAGCCGTCGGATGAGATAGGTATCGACGGCTTTGCCGGCAGCACTTTGTTCTGGCTTTTGAGATCGCTTTTCAGAAGCGGTCGAAGTCATCAAACGGTGTTCGGGGTGTTATGGGAAGCGGTTTGCTCGGGCGATGCGGACTGGGCCTGGAGCGGTCATCGTCTGGACGTTTGTAGGTTTTCTTGTATTGATCCCGGGATGATCGTTCCTGATCGCCCTTGTAGTAACGCGCATTGGCAGGTTTCCGTTTGAATCTCCGCTTTTTTACCCCTGGTTTCCGTTTGAATCCGGGTTTGAACGTTTTTCGGGCGGGTTGCGCTTTCTTTTCCTTTAGATCAATGAGTTCTACCCGTGGCGATATGACCTCTTTTTCAAGAGTGGGATTTGTAAAAATGGGTCGCAGTTCGTAGGCCAGCCATGTCTTTTCAAAGACGGCACGTGCCTCTTTGAGCAGGATGAACTGATTTGAATAGCGTGCGGAGAAGTGACCGATCACCAGTCTGTCGGCTTTTGCTGTTTTGGCTACAATGGCGGCGTCCTGGGCGCTGGAGTGACCGGTATCCTCGGCTTTCTGCTTGAGGGGTTCACCGAAAGTGGCCTCATGAAAGAGGATGGTGGCATTTTCGGCCAGACGGATCGCGTTCTCACAGAATTCGGTGTCGGTCACATAGACAAAGCTCTCTCCCGGTCTGGGGTCGCCCACAATATCGGCGGAATACACCACGGTACCATCCTCGAGGGTGACATCATCTCCATTTTTCAGTGCCTTGTATTGTTCGTCTGCGGTGATACCGGCTTCCCGGGCTTTTTCGGCATCCACTTTACCGGGTTTATCTTTTTCCTGAAACCGGTATCCGATGCAGAAGATGGTATGCTTGAGCGGGCGCGCCTCCACATAAAAATCATCGTCTTCAAGAACCACTTCATGCTCAAGGTCCGGTTTGATCTCTTTGTAGATGATTTCGAAATCAGGCTGGATTTGGGTGATGGCCAGTACGGTGTCCACCATCTTCTTGAGACCTTCTGGTCCGATGATGATCAGTTCTTTATCCCTTCTTTGGAGCTGAAGGGTACTTATCAGTCCAAACATTCCAAAGACATGGTCGCCGTCAAGGTGTGAAATGAAAATGGCCTCCACTTTGGATCTTTTGATACCGGCCTGCAACAGTCTCATTTGTGCATTTTCACCGCAATCAAATAAATAGACTTTGCCTTCTCTCCAGAGTGCCAATGATGGAAGATGGCGAATGGCTGTAGGCGTAGCGGAAGAGACGCCCAGCGGTACGATAATCATGATAACCTCTCCTTATAATTTGTTCATGTCGGGATAATTCGCTTTCATACGAAATATCGGTGATTAGATGTGTTCAAGTTCTTCTTCCAATTGTTGTTTTCGATACATGTTGGCGTAAAATCCGTTTCGTTCCAGGAGTTCGCCATGGGTTCCGTGCTCTACAATCCCTGCATCATCAAGAACATAAATGGTATCAACATGTTTCAGTGAAGATAGCCGATGACAAATCAAAAACATGGAATAATTGCCCAAGTCCCTGTCGAGATGACGGATAATGGCATCTTCTGTTCGGGTATCTACAGCACTTAGTGAATCGTCAAGTATTAATACGGAAGGTTTCCGAATCAGAGCCCTGGCGATGCTGGTGCGCTGTTTCTGTCCACCTGATAACGTAATACCCCGTTCTCCTAATATAGTGTCAAATTTTTTCTCAAAATCCAAAATATTTTCTAAAACTTCTGCCTTTTCTGCCACTTTGATGATTTCTTCTTCTGTCGCGTCTTCTTTCCCGAACCCGATGTTTTCCCCTATAGTATCGGAAAACAGGAAGTTATCCTGAGGCACAAAACCTATCATTGCGCGGAGTTGTGACAAGTTGTAATCACGGATATCCTTGCCGTCAATTCGTATGCATCCCTCCTGCGGGTCATAGAGTCTCGGAATAAGCTGGACCAGGGTGGTTTTTCCGGATCCGGTTCTACCGACCACTCCCACACGTTCACCCGGCCGGATTCTCATGCTGATATTTTTGAGAGCGGGCTGAGCAGCTCCCGGATAGGTGAAGGTCACATTTTCAAAAACCAGTTCCTTTTCAAACCGGGGAGGGCTGGTATCGGGTTCGGCGCCGGTTTCAGGCGGTACGGCCAGCAGTTTCTGAATACGAGAATTGGAAGCGGCCGATCGTTGCAGCAGGTTGAGAGTGTATCCGAGGGAAGCCACCGGCCAGGTCAGATAGTTCACGTATATCACAAATTCGGCGATATTACCTACGGTAACGGCGCCTTCCATTACCATCACTCCCCCCTGCCAGACCACCAGTACCACAGAGATACCGATCAGGAAAAGCAACATGGGATGAAAGAGCGCTTCAACCACATCCAGCCGCAGTTTTTTTCTGCGATAGCGGGCACTTTCCCTGAAGAAGCGTTCCTTCTCATATTCCTGTCGGTTATAGGCCTTGACAAGCCGTATGCTGCCGTAGGTTTCCTGCAGTTTGCCGGCCATGAGGGCATACTGTTGCTGGATCTCAGCGGATCGGCGGTTGATGTACCGGCTGACCCAGTAAGCCATGACTGCCAGAAATGGAAGAGGCAGCAATGCCCAGGCTGTCAGGCGGGCATTGACCATGAACATGATCGCGACGATGAGGGTGGTCCGTGAAATGGTGTTTACGGTATACATGAAAGCAGGTCCGAAGTATTCACGGACCCGGACCACGTCTTCGGTTGCCCGGGTGTAAATGTCTCCGCTTTTGTTGCGATCGAAGAATGAGCGGGGCAGTTTCTGCAGGTGATTGTAGATCTTGTTTCTCAGGTCATATTCAATTTTTCGCGATGCAACGATAATCGTCTGTCGTGTTCCAAACAGAAGGACTCCGTATAAGAGGGCGGCGCCCACAAGATAAGCGGTATTGAGTGCGAGCAGGGTTCCCGCCTCCGCGGAGAAAAGGACCTCCCCAGCCCGTTCGAACGTCAGATGCCGTTGTCCGGCAATCTGTTCGATGCGGTCCATGGTTTGCCGGATCAACACCGGTATCCAGATGAGGAAAAGGTTGGACAGCACCAGAAATAGCGAGCCCAGTGCCAGTGTTCCCTTGTATCGGTAGAATAAATGGTTAAGCTTGAGGAGTTCTTTCACAAACGGATTTGCTTATCAGGAGAATTTTTCCACCCAGCGACTGCCGAGCCGCACTCCCGACAGATAAGTCCCTTCGATGGATGCCTGCCTTTCGATGGATGCCTGCCCTTTGATGGGTCCCTGCCCTTCGATGGGTCCCTGCTCTTCGTTGGGTCCCTGCTGAAAATAGTCTCCTACGACGGCAAGCGGTGCCTGTTCGTCCAGGGATTCCAGGTAGGGATACGGCAGGCTTTTCTTCGGCCTTGCATAGTTCCAGAAATGTGATTCATGCCAAACGGGTTTACCTGCCCAGGCTCCAAGGACCTCCGATAATGCCTGCAAAAGCTGATTCATCTGATCACCGGTAATTTCGGGGCCTTTGATATGCTTTGCATAAGCGTCAGTGCTGTGTGCCAGCAGGATGGTTTGCCCGGCTGTATCACGTTTTTCCGATTCATGGAATACCCATGACAAGTAAGGATGATCACAGGAAATGGCACTCCACGACTCCTTTCTTCGCTCTTCATAAACAGCGGCAAGGCTGCACACAGCTGTATAGGGGATATCGTCGAGCACAGTAATCATCTTGCGCATTTCCAGTTCATCCTGGGCGGTGGATACCAGACCATAGGCTTCAATGGCGGATGTTGCGATAATAACAGCATCCGCTTCAAAAACGTTTATACCGGAGGAGTTGATGATCCATGGCTTCTTTTTAACCCCGAGGCCACCGATATGGGTAATCCCTGCTACCTTTTCACCGAAGTGAAGGTCCATCCAGCGCCCCAGGTATCTTCCGATGGCGTTCATTCCCGCCGGAGCAATATAGCGTACCGTTTGATCTTCTGAACTACCCGGGTGATGCAGTTTGCCGTCACGATACTGCGACACGAGACCGGTCCACTTCCTGATTATCGATTGGCCTGTAAGCTCTTGAAGTAGATCAACGTACTCATTTGCCATCTCTTTAGACGGACCCGGAATAAAGGGTGCTCCATGGTCGACCGGTACCGGATGGCCATGTGCGATGGTCCGGCTGGCCAGGCGGCCTCCATAATCATGACTTTTTTCAAAAATTACAACCTCGTGTCCTGCCCTGGCCAAGATTCTTCCGGCTGCCAGACCTGCCAAACCGGCACCAATAATCGCAATATTCATGGAGTGTGATTTTTTTCGTGATGAATTTTTTTTTGCGGGCTACGGTTTTATAAGATACACCGGGCATCGGGCATGAACAAACGGATTTGGCCAAATTATAAACGACATTCCTGATATTCCGATCATATTTTATGTATATTGCCGTGGTTATTGTTGCAACAAGGTTGCAAATTGTATGCCGTGTTGCGGATCATGCGCATTTGTCTCTCGCATTCGTCTCTCAAGTTAACCGTTATGATTCACGATAGAGAATTAAGGTCATTGCTCCACAAGTTCGGACTCAAAGTCACAGCCGCAAGGCTCAGGGTGCTTGGTGTGCTGGTACATTCTCCGGTTGCCTTGTCCCACCGTGATATCCTGGAAAAAATGGGTGAGCAAACGACGGATAAAGTCACCTTGTACCGGACACTCCATTCATTTGCAGACTGCGGACTGATCCATAAGGTGGCTACAAAAGAGAGAAGCTGGCGCTATGCTCTGCATAACGGTGATCCGGATACTATCCCCCATGATGGTGATCATGCCCATTTCATCTGCGATATCTGTGAGCGCATTTACTGTATGCCGGCCGTTATACCGGATCAAAAACAACAGGTTGAGCTGAAGCGGGGGTTTTCCCTGCGCAGCGAGGAGTACCGACTTCACGGAACCTGTCCACAATGTCACTAAACCGGTACAAAATGTCGTTATCCGGCGATCATAGCGGTTTTTTTGCCAGGGCAAGCCTCATACTGTCATCTATCTGTGTGGTTCATTGTCTGGCCACGCCGTTTGTCCTGTTACTGCTTCCGGCGCTCTCCACTTTTTTTTCTGAGACCATTGAACGGATCTTTGTTTTAATGGTGGTGCCTGTCAGCTTTTTTGGTTTTTTTCCCCGGTGGATGCGGCATCGTCAATATCATCTGCTCATCTTGTACGTTATCAGTCTGTCGCTGATCCTGGTCAGCCAGTTTTACCTTCACGGTGATCATGCGGATCCGGGTGCACATGCGGATCCGGGTCATTACTGGGTCTCTCCTGCCGTTATGATAACCGGTGCCGTTTTGTTAGCCTGGGTGGTATTCCGAAACAACCGGCATACCCACTTCTGCACCAATCCGGATCACCATCACTGAAATCACGACGAAAAAATCGAGATGATACCTAACCATTCTGATGGCCTGCTTCACATAGAAAGTCCAACTCTGATATCCAGATGCTGCAAGGATCACTTACACCGCGGGCTGTCTGTGACACTTGTTTCCGCAGTTATGATCTTGTTTTTGCATACAGAGTTGAACGCGCAGCGCATCACTTATGAATCGCTACGTGCCAGGGATCGTCAGCCGGAGTTTTTTGTAGAACATCTCATTGCCGCCAATCCGGACACATCGGCCGGTAAGCTGCTGCTGATATCCACATTCCGGATCGAGAACGGTTTTCTTTCATTTCGCCGCTACCGGGAGCGTGATTCAGACCGCGAGGGTCCGCAGTTTTTCGCCGAACCGACGCTTCGCTTCTCGATGAGCCGCTTGACGGGTGATGCGGGTGATGATCGTCCTGAGCCGGAGTCCATCGAGTCCGGGGACTTCCGGATGCACACCTGGAGTGAAATGGTCTTTGCCGACACCTATGAGCAGACCCGTTCCAGCGGTATTTATCTCCAGAACATGGTTCAACGCCCTGCAGAACCCGGTACATACCGTATGAGAACCGAAGCGCAATCAGGCAGTCGAAAGCGATCGGCGGAACGGTCTCTGGTGAAAGTAGCTGACACATCAGATATTGACACGGCCTACCTGTATTTTCTTGACTCCCGTGAAGATGTGACTTTTCCGAAGTCACCTCACACTCAGGCAGGTCTTGATGTTCCCGGCAACGGGGACGAAACGGACCTGACAAATACTCCCGGAAACGGGGACGAATTGGCTTCTGCACATCAGGCTCCGCTGATGAACATGGGCACCAACGTTTTTTTCGGCAGGGATCATCAGCTCGCAATCTGGATCCCTTTTACAGAAGCGGAATCGCGCTATGAGCTTGTCATTGACCAGTTATCGGTTCGACGGGGCGACACCACGGCTACACGGCGTGCACTGCACGTCGGACTTGACACCCTGATTTCAAGCCGTGATTTCATTCCTGTGGTGGCGATGCATGATGACAGACCCGGTTTCGGAATGATAAATGCCTACGGGCCATATCGGTCGGGCAGATTGTATCATCTTTCTGTTCCCAACAGCCGGTTCGAAAACGCCTATTATCGTATTCGTGTCAAGCGGATCAGCGCCACAGAGGGTGAACGGGCGGATCGTCCGGTCATAATGGCGGAACGGGTTTACCGGAGTTTGTGGCTTGACATGCCGGTGAGTCTGCTGAATCTGGATGTAGCCATCAACATGTTGCGGTTTATCTTGCCGGAAGAGCAGCTGCGACAGTTTCGCAGGGGCTCCAGGGATGACCGGGAGCGTCGTTTCCGCGAGTTCTGGAATGAACGTGATCCCACTCCCGGGAGGGAGTACAATGAGCTGATGGTGGAGTACTACCGGCGCATTGATTATGCTTTCGAGCATTTTACCACTCCCCAGAATCCCGGTTATGATTCCGACCAGGGGCTGGTCTACATACGACATGGCGAACCCCAAAGCCGTGAACGTATCTTTCCGGCCAATCAGCCTGCACGGGAAACATGGTATTATGAGGGTCGCAGTTTTGTATTTGAAGCCACAACGGGTTTTGGGGATTTTCGCCTTATTTCGAGACCATGAGCCCTGGAGTCAAAAATATTTCCCATCCGGTCCTGGCCCTGACGATGGGCGACATGAACGGCATTGGTCCGGAGGTGATCATCCGGTCATTGGCAGACGAAAACACCCGAAACAGTGCCGGTTATCTTATTTTTGGAGACAAGGAGGTATTTACCCGGTATTGCAGGATATCAGGTTCCGAGCCCTTCTGGGATGATATCGTAGATTCCACCGACGAAAACGCTTCTGACAAACCGGCCGATTTCATGGCAGCACCAACCGGTCGGACCGATTCCAGCGGTAAAAAAAACGCGGATGATGCTTCTGCCAGTCTCCCGCTGCCCTCTCCAGGATCGGTTTACGTGATTTCACCGGACTCAGACCAACCGGATGAGTCGTTTTTATCACCTGGCGCGGTGTGTCCCCGTTCGGGCGACCGGTCCATGCGCTGCATTGCCGCCGCTGCAGCTGCCTGTCTGAACGGGAAAGCGCATGCCATGGTGACGGCACCCATTTCCAAGGAGGCCATATCGCTTGCGGGATATCAATCTCCCGGTCATACCGAATATCTTCAAGAGCTTGCGGGCAGCGGGCAGGCGGGTATGATGCTGGTGAACCGGCAAATGCGAACGGGTCTGGTAACCATACATGAGCCCCTTCGTGCCGTGAGCGACTTGATCACCTTTGAACGCGTGACACAAACCGCCCGGCTTTTCCACCAGTCGCTTAAACGCGATTTCGGTATCAGAAAACCGCGTATTGCCATGCTGGGTCTCAATCCACATGCCGGGGACGGCGGAGTTCTGGGTACTGAAGAAAAGCAGGTCATTGGACCGGCCGTCTCGGCTTTGCAACAAGAGGGAATCAATGTAGATGGTCCGTGGCCTTCGGATGGTTTTTTCGGAAGCAAAGCCTACCGCAACTATGACCTTGTATTGGCCATGTACCATGATCAGGGACTTATTCCAGGCAAGATGGAGGGTTTTCAGAGCGGTGTGAATGTGACGATTGGTCTTCCGTTGATCCGTACCTCACCCGACCACGGAACGGCTTTTCCCATAGCCGGCAAAAACATGGCCGATGCGGGTTCCATGACCGCTGCCATCCAACTTGCGGCCGATATGGCAAAATGGCACTTCATGCGCTGAGAGAAACCCCGGTTTCTGCTATCTGCGCAGAAGAATCGATCCAAAGACGCTGACATATCGTTACCAAAGACACTGACATATCAATGCCAAAGACGCTGACATATCGATCTAAAAGATGTATATTGGCAACCATGGCACCGGAACGATCAATCAAAAAAATCGGTACCGGGTGTCCCGATTCAACAGCCGGCCGGATCGGAAGCCGGGATCCCCGCCGGGGCCGGGCCTGATCCAAGCACTGAAATGACTATCCGCTAATCGCATCAAAATGACTATCCGCTAATCGCATCAAAATCTGTTTTGACTGAACTAAACGGCATGACTTCCTCTTCGTCCATGGTTGGCCAGACCAGCATAAGTGACGGCGTAATTTACCATAAGCTGGCTCCGCTTTATGACCAGATCATGCGCGATGTGGACTATGAGGACTGGACCGAGTATGTCGATTCGATTATTCAGTATCATCATCCCGGAGCCATCACGTTGCTGGAACTGGCTTGCGGTACCGGGACCATGGCACTAATGCTGGAACATTGCGATCATTACAAAATTACCGGTACGGATGCTTCTGAGTCGATGATTGCACAAGCCCGGAAAAAAGCGGCCAGAAACAAAAGCGGTATACGATGGCTGGTGCAGGATATGCGTCGTCTGGACATTGACGAGCGTTTTGACGTGGTTTACATGGTGTTTGACAGTCTCAACTATCTCCATGATGAGAGAGAGGTGGACGCCTTGCTGAAATCGGTTGCACAGCACCTGGCTGATGGCGGAATCTTCCTTTTTGATTTTACCACACCTTCCCATTCAACCAAAATTCTTCCCTATCTGAATAACACCAGAAACATCACACCCCGCCACCTTATGAAGCGCAGCAGCAGTTATGACGCTGAACAGCGGTTGCATTACAATCATTTCAGTATCATCAAGAAAGATCGTACAGGCGGAAAGATCCAAGAGACATTCCGGGAAACCCACATCCAGAAGACCTGGTCATTTTCTGAAATCAAAGAGCGGATTGAAGAGTCCCCTTTGCGACTTCTGGCCGCTTATGAAGACTTTGAGCTTGACTGCGCCACGGAAGACAGTGACCGCATAACAATGGTGGTGACACATGGCTGAACAACCTGTCATATCATTCAAAAACATCACCGTAAGCTACGAAGGCCGGACGATCTTCAACGATATCAATTTCAGTCTGAATTACGGCGAGTTTGTCTATCTGATCGGAACCACGGGATCCGGCAAGAGTTCATTTCTTCGGCTGATATACCGCGATCTGATTCCCGATAAAGGAGAGGTGCATGTGGCCGGCATCAATGTAACAGCATTGAGTGAGCGCCAGGTACCTGCATTGCGGCGCAGCCTGGGAGTTGTATTCCAGGACTTTCAGCTATTGCCTGACCGCAACGTCTTTGACAATGTGGCCTTTGCCATGCAAGTAACCGGAAAGAGGCGAAAAGTCATCAAGCAACGGGCCCTGGAAGTATTGTCCATGGTGGGTCTGAGTCATCGGCGTTACGATATGCCCGGCGATCTTTCGGGTGGTGAGCAGCAGCGTGTGGTTATCGCCAGAGCGCTGGCCAATGAGCCCCGTTTGATTCTGGCGGACGAACCAACCGGAAATCTCGATCCGGAAGCCTCACACTCCATCATGGATCTGTTTGAGCAGATCAACCATCGTGGCACAGCCGTACTCATGGTTACCCACAACTACAACATGGTCAAGCGTTATCCGTACCGGACCGTCAAAATCGAGAACGAAAGCATCATTGAAGTCTGAGGCAATTCTAAAAAAGACTGGAAGTACACGGTATCATCTGTACCACCCGGCAACATCCCATTGGCGAAAGTGCCTCTCACGGGTTAGTTTCTCCTTTTTATGGCACGGGTTTACCCGTTGACGCACTCCAGATGCGATACCACTGTTCCCTTGAGAGAGAGATTTCCACAGACGCTGATGCAGATGCAATACGATCTGTTTTTCCGGTTCCAAGCACAGGAAAAATTGCAGATGGATGATGCAACAGCCAGGCCAGTGCAACCTGCTCCGGCCCGAATCCACCAGCTTCCCGGCCGACAGAGGATAGAACATCACGAAGAGCTGTGGCACGATCATCATGTTCATTGAAAAGTTGTCCCCCGCCAAGCGGTGACCATGCCATCGGATTAATGCGATGCTGCTGACAGTAGTCAAGTATCCCGTCATACATGGGTTCGGGTTTGAAAACCGAGCATTCTATCTGATTGGTGATCAGTGGAAACGGCAGTCTGCTCTGGAGCAGCGAGGTTTGAGTGTTAGTGAAGTTGGAAACTCCGAAGTATTTCACTTTGCCGTCACGTGCAAGAGTTTGAAATGCTTCCGCTGTCTCATCGGCATTCATAAGCGTGTCAGGACGATGAATGAGGAGTACATCCAGATAATCGGTCTGAAGCATAGCGAGAGATCGATCTACACTGCTAATGATACAGTCGGCGCCGGTATTGTAATGCTGGTGTGTAATCCCGGGGCGAGTATGGGAATTTTGGAGCATGATACCGCATTTGGTGACAATTTCCATACTTTGCCGTAACGATGGTTCCAAACCGATTACACGGCCGAAGTGCTCTTCGCAGGTATAGTCCCCATAGATGTCCGCGTGATCCATCGTTGTCACACCATGATCAATGCAGCTGCGAACGAAACGGTCAAGTACCTCTGTGGAATAGTCCCATTTTCTGAGGCGCCAGAAACCTGCAACAAGACGTGAGCAGACAGGACCTCCGGGTCCCATGGACCTTCTTCTCCTATTATCAGTATTCATTAGTCTCCTGTATTGAACGAGTGCCTTTATGCACTGTAATCCCTGGCAAACTCATGGACCGTGGTGCCAATGCCGTAATGATGATGGCCCACTGAAGCGATGATCTTCTCCCGGTCGAAAAAGAAGTCCAACCGTCCCAGTACAATGCCGGCAAAACCAACCTGGGAGATCCATGTTCTTCCTCCGCCGGACTTTTCGACCCGTTGTGGCTCGGGAAGGAAGGTGTGGGTGTGGCCTCCTATGATCAGATCGATCCCGTCTACCTGCTGCGCCACGGTCTGGTCACTCACCCGGGCCGGATT
>SLHZ01000033.1 GCA_007135895.1 Balneolales bacterium
AACCCCGGACCTCTTGCATGCCATGCAAGCGCTCTAGCCAGCTGAGCTATAGCCCCGGTGCATCGTGCGATACGAAAAGCCGGTCCGATCATTTACCTGCGGATCGGGCAAGCCTTGTCGTATTTCACAAGACTTTAAATTTAGGAAAAAAACAGGAGTTCTACAAGAGGCCCGCCATCACATTCACCGGCAAATTACTTACATACGCCGACAAGCTCCATACATTCACCGGCAAATTTCATACATACGCCGATGAGTTCCACACTTTCGCCTGCAAATTTCATACATACGCCGATGAGTTCCACACTTTCGCCTGCAAATTTCATACATACGCCGGTACATCCCATACATTTGCCGGCAAATTCCATAGCTATGCCGGCACATTCTATCTGCCATAAACCGCTTCTTACCGGACAAGTGTCGCTTTTTGCAGGTATCGCCTGCCGGCGGTTTCCAGGACAATGACATAGACTCCGCTGGAAAGAGCCCGGGCATCCCATTTCACCTCGTGCGCGCCGGCAGGGTGGAATCCGGTGGCAATTTCCGCCACTACTTGGCCCAGAAGGTCATAGACCGACAAGCGGACAGGTTGTCCGTTTTCCAGAGTGAAGCGAAGGGTGGTCTGGCTGTTGAAAGGATTGGGATAATTCGGCAGCAGGCGGGTCCGGAGCGGCCGTTCGGTTTCAGCGGAGGCACCACGGGCAAAAAAGGCGGTGATGACCATTCCGGACCGGGGGCTCAGCGTTATGGTTTCATCATCGGAAAGGGGGTTACCGTCCTCTTCCCAACCGTTAAAAACACAATTCGGACCGGTTTCGGCTCTCAGGGTTACCGGATTACCGGAGAAATAGACGGCGCTCCAGGGGAAAGAATCCGGTTCGAGCGGGTCCAGCGTACTGACAGCGACCGAGCCGCATGTTCCGATCCGGCCGATGGTAACAGTAGCCGGTTCGAGATCAAAAAATTCACCCAGATGGTCACGTACATATCCCGGACGCTGGTCGGCAAAAGCTTCCAGGGCCGCTACATGGCCGTGCCACGCCGTGACCGACTCGATACCGCTTGGCGGGCGCCAGCGATCAATATGACCGGGTATGGCGGGTTCCAGCATTTCGTGGTATGATGTTATCAGCCCGCGTACCCGTTCACTCCGGAACCGGGTATTGAGATGATCGGCAAACCGGTTGATGAAAAGTTGGCGGGCAGCGGGATTCTCCAGAATCCGTTGCAGTTCCCGGTTGAACATCGTGGCATGATAGTGCGTGAGGAACGGTTCCAGATAATTGGTTTCCGGTTGGGTGAAGTGCGTCCACTCCGGCCCCCAGTTATTGGGAAGGGCCATACCCACATCCATATCCCAGAGATTCCATCGCCATTTGCTACCGGAATCGGAACGGTCGCGCCACAATCGCCAGTGATGGATATCCCATCGGCCGAAATAAATATCGGCAATCCGCAGGTCGAACAGGCTCAACAGATCAATACGTTCGGCAATTGATGAGAAAAAATCCGGTTGGCCGGGATCACTCTCCTCCAGCAGATCACGGAACTCCTGAAAGTGCGTGTTTGTTTCAAACCAGCTATCCAGGATATCGACATGGTGTTCGGCCACTCCATAGCGTTCTTCAACATAATAGCGGTCGAACCGTTCACGCAGATTCATGATGCCCCAGTATTCTCCGTTAAGGAATACCTGGACCGGTTGAAAAGATTCCACATCCACATGGGAATCCCGCATCAGTGTTGACATGAGACCGTCCCGGAAATGGGTGTGGGTGATATCCTGGCCGGCATTCCGGAGCTTGAGCCGTTTGTACCGATGGAGCGGTCGGTCATTAAAAAACGGGTATTCAAAATAGCGGGCGCCATAATCGGCCCTGGCATACAACCGCATGCTCTTCAGCGCATAGCGCCGTGACGTTCCGCCGTGAATGCGGACACCGGCGTCCTGGTCCAGCACGGGACGTCCATCGGGCATGAAATACTGAAGACGCGCTCTTCGCTCCCACTCCTCCCCTCTGTTCATGTAATTGGCTGCATAAGGCCCTGCTCCATAGAAATAATCGGCCCCCGGCACCATGATCCCGGTATTATAGCCGAAAAAACCCGGCTCGGGCGTGATCACCGAGAGAACGGGCAGAGTACGATACGGTTCGAAGCGCTCACCGATAAAATAGGTCCGTGCCGCGACCGGACCCAGCCGGCCATCACGGTACTCGGCGGCTTTCACCGTCATGGCCCGGACCACCGCTCCCACCGGCAGCCGGTAGCGCTGATAGGATGTCGGTATGAGATGGATCCCGCCCTCCCGGTCTGTCTGATCCTCCACACGGAGCGGCCCCTCATACCGGTAGGTGATCATGCTGCGCTGTGTGAAAGCTTCATTGGGACCTTCCCGAAGCGTGTACCAAAGCGTGTCCAGGTGATCCGGATCAGGGTCGGAACCATCAAGTGTGTACAGGATCATTGTTCCCGGAAGATCTGTGACTGGTTGAAGCACCAAGTCAAAGGGATACTCATAAAAACCCGATTCTGCTTCGGCGCCATCGGCCGTCAGAAAAACGGGTTTCGGGACCAGTTCCTCATAGAAAGAGGTGGTATTGGAAGCGCCGGGAGTCGGTTCTTCAAAGAAGCCCCAGTTATCCGAACCGTCCGGTTTTCTTCCATAGGAAAAATCACGGGGTATCGCCACCGGAGGCACCGAGTCGATCAGAGTCCCTTGCAAATTGCGCAGAAGCAGGGGTTCGCCTTCCCGGCTGAGACTGAAATTCGCATGGTGCGGCCGGTCCGGATCGCGGCGGTTTTTCCCTGAGGCCCATACCAGCAGATATTCGCCCGGCGGAAGGGTGACATCGGGGAACGTCCACCGGTAACGTCTGGCCGGATCATCGGTCAGGCCCCAGTGATGCAGCCGAACGGGCTGCTCGCCGCTGTTGAAAAACTCAATCCAGTCGGAATAATCCCCGTCTTCATCGGCCAGTGTCCGGCTGTTTGACGACATGATTTCATTGATCACGACACTTTGGGCCACGGAGGCATCCACGGAGAAGAACACCAGCCACAACGGTAAAAAACGCAGCCATAAAAAACGTGTCGCGGAATAACACACCCGCAAAATATTCGCAGGAGAAAAAAACACCGGCAGAATACACATCTGTAAAAAACGCGCCGCAGAAGAAGGCATCCGAAAATTAATCACACGGGAAAAAATCAACGGCAGATAACCAGGCCGAAAAAACATAACCATAAAAAAGAAAGAGAGCCGGTCTTCCGGTATAAGCCGTAAGTTCATACTTTAGGGAATGGAATGCGAAACGGGTATCCCGATTGGGCCATGCAACAACGATTGGGCCATGCAACAACAAACAAAAAGTTTACATATTTTGTTGCGTATATGTTATAATAATATGAAAAAAACCACCCATTCGTTATTGCTTCATATTCTCACAACCCTGACCTGAACCACTGATGGAGATCATCCGATGAGACCACATGCTCTTACCCTGTTATCGTTTCTCTTACTCTTTTTCTTCGCCGGATTTCCAATGGGATGCGCCACCACCGAAGAAGTTGTGGAGGAGGTACCCGCCGAGCTGGATTCCGATGAAGACGGCATTCCGGATCATGTGGAACTGCAAATCGGGACAGATCCCTTTAATCCGGACACGGACGGCGACGGGCTCACTGACGGTCAGGAACTCTATGAGTACTTTACGGATCCGCTGGTGGCCGACACCGATGGGGACGGGCTCTCTGACGGAGACGAAGTTCTGGTTTACGGCACGGATCCGTTGAATCCGGACACCGACGGGGACGGGCTTTCCGACGGCGATGAAATCCTTCGTTACCGTACCGATCCGCTGAATCCCGACACGGATGGGGACGGACTGAGTGATTATGACGAAATCTATGTCTATGGAACCGATCCCAACAATCCGGACACGGACGGAGACGGGTTCACCGACGGTCAGGAAGTGGAGATGGGCACCGACCCCCTGGACCCGCAAGATCCGGTCTTCATTACGGAGTTACTGACGGTCAATTTTGATTTCGACCGGTCCAACATTGATGCCAGGGCCGCACGCAAGCTAAGTGAAAACATAGCATTGCTCAAAGACGGCCCCGATTATCGTGTGCGGGTGGATGCCTATACCGACCATATTGGCGGCGACCAGTACAACCTTCGTCTGAGCCAGCGCCGGGCCAACGCGGTCGTCCGTTTCTACACAGAAAACGGTATTTCATCGGACCGTATAGAGTCACGCGGACTGGGTAAAGTTCCGGTGCCTTGTGCCCAGGAAGACCCGGACGGTCCCGGTTGCCGGGAAGATCGCAAGGCGGAATCCATACCGTTGCATCCGTTTCCGCAACGACCCCGTCTGTAGTGGATTATTTCGGTCAATGAACGGGACGGTCCGGCGGGACGGCCGATCCATCCATACGGCACGGGCAGGCGGGACGCCCCGGTCTGCCCTTCAACGGATGATAACAATTTTCCCGACGCCTCTGCGATCATTCTGGGTATCCGAGGCAACGATGAGATAGACTCCCGAAGACAGGCGTTCTCCTCGAAAATCACGGACATCCCATTCCACCCTGCCGCCGGTGGTCTCAAGCCGGCGCACCAGCCGTCCGTCGACCGTGAGAATGCGCAATGTTGTCTGTTCCGAAAGCCGGTCGATCACCACCCGCTCTGCGGGTTCATCCCGGTAGGAAAAGGGATTCGGATAGACGAAGAGATCTTCCATCTTCTCCACGCTTCCGCGGACTACATCGGTATAGCTGATCAGGCCACGGTCAGTGGCAATAAAGACCTGTCCGGTCATCTCATCATAGGCGATGGAAGAAACGGAGTTGGAAATAAGCGGACTGTTTTCGGCCGTGAAATGGCGAATGGCACGGTGCCGACCGCCTTCGTCGCGAATCAGCCAGACACCTTCCCCGTCGGTGCCCACCCACTTCTGGTTGGCCGAGTTAACGGCGATGCTGGTCACATGTGACGTTCGAAGCAAAAAAGGCGAGTCGGCCGTTTCGTCGGCATTAATCAGCAGACTGGCCTGCCGGTCGGACGGACTGCCATCGATAACGCGCTGCGGAAAGACAAAGCGGGCAAGTCCCCGTTCGGTTCCCACCCAGATTTCCCCCCTGCGATCCTGAACCACCACATTAACCAGGGGATGCGGGAGGTTGCCTCGTCCGGCTTCATCACGAATCACAACACCATCCCCCAGCTCATCGCCCTCCACCCGTTTGACCACCAGTCCGCGACCATCATCCCGGTCCGTCTCGAGGGCAATCCAGAGTTGACCATTTGAGTCGACCGTCACGTTGCGATACAGATCATTGGCGGCAAGTCCCGGCAAACGGGGAAAACCGGTCCATTCCTCTGTCTGCGGATCAAAGCGGTAGAGCGGCTGCGTGACGTTCCGCTTGCTGATCAGCCACAAGCGGTCATTCCGGTCCGATGCCATTCCGTTCACCACGATATAATCCGGATTGGCTGGGATCCCTCTCAGAGCAGAGTTTCCGGCATTCCAGAGTCGGATTTCATCAGTCTGCCGGTGATGCTGGACCACGCCGCGCCCCCAGGACCCAAAATAGAAATAGTCCCTGGTGCTGGCAGTGGTAAAGACACTGTTGAAGTTGTGATGCTGAAGGATGGAGTCGGTCCGGTTGTGGAAGTTGAACCATTCCCCTTCGCGATAGATATAATAGCCGCTTTGGGAGGTACCGATTCCGCGCCGTTCACGCAGGTTGTTCGAACCCGAAACCAGGATGCCGTCACGCACGTGGACATCCGAAAAACTATTCATATAGGGACCGGGCGGCAGATACTGATCGAGCCATTCGCCTGTTGGCAGGGAATAGACGAGAATACCCTGGTTGGCGATACCCAGGAATACCTGCCGGCTGGTTTCATCGACCAGTACGGAAGTGATCGGGGCATCGGGACCCGTATCCGGCTGGGGGGTGGCATCGGGCGAAGGCCACAGCCAGATACGGCGGTCATTCCATGCTACGAGGTATTCACCGTCTTTCGAAACCGCAAGCCGGGTAAAGGCCGCGTCGGAGAAGAGACCGTTTGCCTGCCAGTGTCCGCCTTCATATCGCAGGATGGCATCCCCCATCCGGGCATGGACCTTCCCCTGAAATACGACCAGCGTGCTGACATTACTTCCGAAACCTTCCCCGGCCCCATAGGAGATCCAGCTGTCGGGTGGCACCAGGTCGGCCGCTTCCGCCCGGGAAATGGCGACACCGTCGGCGGTAGCGGCAAAGATGCGTCCGTTGCTGATGACGGCATCATTGACACGGGATCCGCTGGGGAACGTCCCCAGATTGGAATAGGTATCGATGGTGATTTCCCTGACCGGATCAAAAAGCACCAGTCCGAAATCAGTGGCAATCAGCAGGTCGTCATCGCTCATCACGAAGCGGTTGATCCCACGCGGGCTGAAGCGGGTGGCCCGTGCAATATCCGAATAGGGGTCAAACCGCATTTCATGGGGGTCGAAAGATTCAAACAATCCATCACTGTACCCCAGCCAAAGGAGCCCGCTGCGTTCATCAAAGTAGAGAGTTTGCGGATTGATCCGGTACATTCCTTCAGTTGGAGTGACCGATTTGCGGATTTCACCATCCTGAACGGAAAAGAGTCCGCCCTCCGTGGCCGCCCATAATCCAAGGTCTTCGGACTGCAGAATCTCAAGCACCGTTGACTGTGCCGTGTAGGACAGCCAGGTTCCGATGGGTTGCGACGCGACAGGCGCGACGGGCGCAACGGTCACCAGCCAGAAGAAACCGATCAGGAGCTTAAACCAACGCATCAGGTACATTAAACAGTGCGGGTAATGACATTAGAGAGAAATTTCCGAACTTTCGCTATGCCCGGACAGTTTAAAATAACGGGAACACGGCAATTATCATTGTCAAAACATAAAATTATCCGAAAGCGCGAAGCATGCGACGCATACTGCTGACATTAACCGGGATTTTTCTTCTTTTTCTACTCTGGCTTTTTCGTCCCGACCCCACACCCCTGGCGTTCGATCTGCCGGAATCACTTCCGGAAGCGGGTTTTACGGTTGAGCAGGCAGAGAAAGCCATACGGGACTCCGAACTTCGTGCCGGTCCGCTAAAAGCAGACAATCATGCGCGCATTTACTGGAACCCGGAATATGCCCATAGTCAGGCGCCCTGTGCCATTGTCTATCTGCACGGTTTTTCCGCCACTCATTCCGAAGGATCGCCCCTGCATGTCCGCATGGCCCGCTCACTGGGCTGCCACCTCTATTTGACACGGCTGCATGGACACGGTCTTCGTTCCGGACCTTTGCCGGATCGGGTTCTGGATGAATATCACGAGGAAGGGCGACGATCCGGCACCCCGGAGCCGCTCTACGACTTTCATCCCGACTCGTTGTTGCACAGTGTCGGACATGCGCTCTCTGTCGGTACGCTCCTGGGAGAAGAAGTCATTCTGATGGGCACCTCCATGGGGGGCATGCTGGCCTTGTACCTGGCAGCCCGTTTCCCCGAGTCCGTCGATATGCTGGTATTGCTCTCTCCGCTCATCTCCTTTTCTCCCGGTCCATTCCGGTATTTCGACCGGCCCTGGTTCCAGCGCATCATGCGTCTTTACCTCGGCGGGCATCTTATTGAGCAAACTCCCGCGAACGATGATCACCGGCGCTACTGGTACATGAACTACCACATACGATCACTCATGGAGCTGAAACACATCAAATCCACACTGGTCTCCCACACGATCCTTTCCAATGTAACCCAGCCGGTATTCACGGGCTATTACTTCAAGGACGAAAAAAACCATGACAAGGTAGTCAGCGTATCGGCAATAAAAGATCTCGAGATGCGTATCAGCACACCGGAAAAACACAGGGCTTTTCGGGCCTTTCCCCGTGCGGGGCAACATGTCATCGCATCCTCTCACCGCAGCGAGGATTTTTCAAAGGTTGAAAAAGAGGTGTTTAAATTTCTCTACAGGCGGCTTGATCAGGAGTAAGAATAAGAGACCAGCCTATGGTCTTCCATTGGTCTTCGGGGTGCC
This sequence comes from Balneolales bacterium, assembly GCA_007135895.1. Classification (GTDB taxonomy): domain Bacteria; phylum Bacteroidota; class Rhodothermia; order Balneolales; family Natronogracilivirgulaceae; genus SLHZ01. The sequence continues at coordinate 8,069 of SLHZ01000033.1, forward strand.
GTGGCAGAATAAAATCAGGACAATTGTTTTTTCCACCTCTAACAGGTAATTTTCGGCTCCCGGGATGCAACGGTTTTTTATGCTAATCTACTTGTAAGACAAAGTTTTTTTATTCCATTTACCGACCCCATAGTTCAAGGGATAGAACGAAAGCCTCCTAAGCTTTAGATCCAGGTTCGAGTCCTGGTGGGGTTACAGAGGCCGCCCGCCTCATAATAATAATCTTACTTTTAAAACCCGGCTATCGTCACTAACTTAAACTTGCCGGTAAGGCACTGTTGTGCAGCAATATATTCGATCAGCTACAGGCTGACTATAACGAAAATGGCGAGTTCTGATACAAAAGGTGAGATATCATGAAAAATTTGCTCTGTACACTATTCTTGCTGGGTATTGCTTTCACCTCAGCCACTGCAACGGGAAATATCCGATATGGCATCAAAGCCGGAGCCAATATCACATTTACCAGCGGATCAACCTGGGATTACCACCTTGGGCGAAACATCCAGTCCGAGGAGATCTATGGTGACGGAGCTTCCTTCGGATATGTCATCGGCGGTTTTTTGAACTACTACCACACGGAAACCATCGGGGTGAGAGCCGAACTGAATATTTTATCGAAAACATACAAAACCACGTACTACCTCAGAAGAAATCACATCGGCTCCTACCAGAATTACAACGATACGTCCACCATCATAGAAATACCGCTTCTTTTCTTGTACTCTCCTTTTCGCGCCATTACACTTCTGGCCGGACCCGGCATTCATTTCATTTCGACAGAGAGAGAGTCGATAGCCAGCAACGAAATAGGTATTCATGCCGGCATCCAGTATTTCCTGAATCCGAATCTCTATATTGACGCAAGGTACAGTGGCGGACTAACCAACCTGTACGATGGTGATGGTATCGGATATTTGGATCTACAACCGGTTTTCAACTCGCACGGCCCGCAGATCACCATCGGGTATCTGTTTTAAACACAATTCAGTCGAATCGCCTGGTCAGGAAAAACGCAACTGTGAGAAGGTGACCATTTCCCGCGCGCCGTCTTCCGGATAATAAACATGGACATGCGTACGCGAATCGTCAATCTTCTGGATTACGCACGGATAATAATTGCCTCTTTCTTCCCAATTGGCCTGTGCTTTCATCTTGCCAAGACAATAGAGCGGTTCACGCAGATCCTCCAGCCCCACCACTTCGGTGTGGTTGTCAAAAAAGGTAACCTCCGCTGCGTTCCCGCTAATCTGGTTGATATCGGCCATATAGAAAAATCCGTCCCCGGAAAAGCGCGCATAGACGGTTTCTCCGGGCTGAAATCCACCTTCCGAAACCTCGTCTTCTGACGCCACGTCGATCTCTTCCTCTTCGTCTTCATCGCCGTCGGCATCGTCACCTTCCTCTTCATCGTCCTCGTGATCCTCATCGTCGTACCCTTCTTCCTCATCATATTTTTCAGCGGCCTCCGCCAGATAGGTCATGAGCTGATCCATCTCTTTCTGTTCCGATGGATCGGGCTGCTCTTCGGATTCCTCCCCGGCATCGTCTTCCATTGACGCGTCTGCCGCATCGGCTTCGGTATCGTCATCCGTAGCAGACCCGGCATCGCCGAATTTCGCCTGTCCGGTTTTCATCTCCCGCATTTCGCTCCCGAATTCTTTCAGGGACCGGTAGTAGCCATCGGCGATCTTGTCGATATAGTTGCGCCGCAAGGCTCGGTATGTCTGGAAGGGAACGAAAACGGGTTCCACCAGATATTTGACCATGAGCCAGAAATAGGGGGCGAAAGGCGAACGGTGTTCCCGCGTGGTGGTAGAACCATCGCTCCAGGTGGTCTTGAAAACCCAGACCTCGTTGGCCTCTTCTTTGGTTTCTTGAAGATCCTGTTTGAATCGAAGCTGTCGTTGCCGCTTTCTTTCAGCCTTATCGAAGCCCAGTTCGGCCAACGGATACAGCGGATAGAGTCCGACATATAGAAACGTCAGCCAGGTCCCGGTGGGACCGCTGATACCCAGTATCCAGTCTATGGCACCAAACCAGTAAAGCGCAAAAAGCCAGGCCGTCCCCATGAAGAAACGGTACCATGTTCCGGTAAACTGACGACGGATCCCGCTTTTGTAGCGGAGATCCTGAATAAGGGACCAGGGAATGGCCAGCAGTCCGAAAAGTATCATGAAGGGCAGAACCACCCATATGAAATACATGATCAGAACACCGGCAAGTCCCAGTAGTATCAGGAACCAATTCTTCGGCATATCGATGACAAGGGCATGCAAAGTCGTTCTGTAATCGGGCATGCTGGTCAGGGAAAGTTTCGGCTGATGCCGTATGATCACAACGGCCCGGTCACCGGCAAGAAAGTTCAGCGGCACGGAATCATAATGACCGCTTTCGCCGACCGCTTCCACCCGGAGCAGATGCCCTCCCGCCGGAAGGATCAGGATGAGTTCTTCCTTACGTGACGTGGTATCGGCCAGAACCCGGTTTTCGCGATCCCGGACAATGAAACGGGCTTCCCTCATATCTTCCCTGGGTGTGAAGGAAGTGATGGCTACGATCTGCTTGCCATCAGGGGCCGGATCGTAGTATTTCATCAGCTGATCCAGAAACAGGTAACCAAGCAAAAGCAACACAACAAACAGCAGGGAGAAGAAGAGTTTGATCTTTGTTTTCATGTGTTCTCCAATAGGCAATGGATTATGAAATAATTAAGAGAAGAGAGGCCCTATTGTAAAGCTAAATGCTATCCTGCCTCATAGTACCGAATGTGTGAAAATCCCCGCTAAGTTCAAACAGTTGAGTGCAAAATCCTCTTTGCCGGCGACATATAGAATTCCCGTTGGTTGTTGCAACAGGTAAACGTTATTATATCTGATGGCCAAACCTTTTTCCAATCATGTTGACAGCATGACACGAGATATCCGGATCACCGTACTGATGAACAACGAACCCGCAAATGATAGTGCGGGAGCGTCACTCCAGTGCGAACACGGATTCTCGCTGTGGATTGAATACAACAATAAACACGTTCTCTTTGATACCGGTCAAAGTCGGCGACTTCTCCATAATGCCGGACAACTGGGTATCGATCTCGCAATGACAGATGCCATCATTCTGAGTCATGGCCATTATGATCATACCGGTGGACTGGCGGAGGTGTTGAGAATCGCCCCGATGGCAGAGATCTATCTGCACCCTGATGCCACCAGGAACAAATATGGACGAAAGGGAGATGTCCTGCGCTACAACGGTATGCCTCATGACACAATAAGAGGCCTGTCCGGCCATCGTATTCACCTGACACCCGGCCCAAGGAAGATATTCCCGGGTTTTATTGTCACCGGTGAAATACCGCGAGTCAATACTTTCGAAGACACCGGCGGGGATTTCTTCCGTGATGAGCAAGGTAAAATAACCGACGAACTGCCTGACGACCAGGCGCTGTTTATCGAATTCAATAACGGCAGGATTATCATTCTGGGATGTTGTCATTCCGGCGTAATAAATACCCTGAATTATATCGATCAGCTGACCGGCCCAGGAATTACACATGCCATCATTGGTGGAATGCACCTGCTCCATGCCGACGTGCACCGCATCGATTCTACCATAAAGGAACTGCACGCACGTAATATTGGCAGAGTCATACCGCTCCACTGCACAGGCAACAAAGCGGTCACCATGATGAAAAAGTCTTTGGGCTATGCATTTGTCGAGGCAGGAACCGGATCAGTTTTCACTATTGCCGGAGAATCCTGCCTTTAGCGCATCAGGGTAATCGGTATATTCAGCAAGACCTGCCGGAAAATTTTCCTTATTTCATCAGGGTCATTTTCCGCATATGTATCTTTTCCCCGCTCTGCAACCGGTATATGTAGATGCCTGTTGGCAGTTCTTCGGCCTGAAAGACCACCTGATGCTTTCCGGCCGTCAACCGGGTGTTCAAAAGAACGGCAACCCGCCTCCCAAGCATATCATAAACATCGAGTATCACTTCGGCGGGTTCATGCAGTTCAAACCCTATCGTCGTCACCGGGTTAAATGGGTTGGGATAGTTCTGATGCAAATACATCCGGTCCGGAAGATCGGCCAGTTCAGCGCCTCCTGTCGTTTGCAGCGTCGTGAAATGCCATACTTCGCTCCAGGGGCCTTCCCCCCCTTCGCCGATTCCCTGTACCCGCCACCAGTAGGTCGTTGCTTCGGCAAACAGGCCACTCACGTCCAGACTCTCGACAACCAGATTGGCCGTTGCTTCAGTAGTCGTCATACCTGTGGCCTTGATACCGCCTCCGGTCGTTACCGTTGTGTCGACCAGCATCTGACTGAACTGCAGATCCAAGCCAACCTGCAATACATAGTAGTCCGCACGATCGACCGGGTGCCAGGTAAACGTTACATCCAGTGGGACCGACTCGGATTCGTCTTCCGGTGAATCCAGCACCACCTGATCCGGAGGATCGGGCGGTGGATCGGGCACGATCGTCGTGAATCGCCACACTTCGCTCCAGGGGCCTTCACCCCCTTCGCCGATTCCCTGTACCCGCCACCAGTAGGTCGTTGCTTCGGCAAACAGATCACTCACGTCCAGACTCATGACCACTACGTTGGCCGCGGCTGCTGCTTCCATTGCTGCTGCTTCGGAAGCCGCCATACCTTTGGAATGGTTGCCCTCTCCGGCGGATACCATCGTGTCGGCCAGCAGCTCACTGAACTGAAGGTCAGTGGCCACCTGCAGTACATAATAGTCCGCACGATCGACCGGGTGCCAGGTAAACGTTACATCCAGTGGGACCGACTCGGATTCGTCTTCCGGTGAATCCAGAACCACCTGATCCGGAGGATCCGGCGGTGGATCGGGTACGATCGTCGTGAAATGCCATACCTCACTCCAGTCCGATGCTACCTGATTGATGATCGTTTTCACACGCCAGTAATACGTGGTTTCGATGGAAAGCGTATCGATATCAAGACGTGTACCGCTCAGGATTTCCGCATGGGTGGAACCCGGTGGAAATTGATCGTCCAGTGAAAGCTCAAAGCGATAGGACGTTGCCCCGGACACCGAGCCCCAGGTGAAAGCAACCGCCGTCGGCACATTAGTTTCCAGATTTGGAGGTTGTATCAGACTTGGTGGCAAGGGATAGTCAGAGAGCACCCTCAGGCGATCATTCCACAAACGGGGAACGGGCTCTCCTTCATTCATGACAATATTCCGGATCTGAAACAGATATGTCGTGGCCGTCAGATCGTTTCGAAGGGTGCCGGTGATATACAGCAGAGGCCCATCTGATTCGACCGCATCCGAACCGGCAAGCGCGAAGTGAATAACATTGCCTTCCTTGTTCTGTGATAATAGCCAGCCGTTCAGAATACCGTCTGTTAACTCCACGGTCGGGTTTTCAAATACATCGGGAAGGACCAGTTCTCCTTCCATCGATACCACCTCATGCACAGCGGCTTCCGTGTTGTCGATCGTTACCGGTATGCGGACGGGCTGCCCCCGGACCGCCGTTATCGGCTCGATACGGAGATTGTAATCATAGATGCTTATTTCCGGAGACGAACCGCGCGCGCCGACAGCATCAACGGCCGTGATCCGCGTTTTACCTCCCGTCACGGCGCTGAATACACCGTCCCCGTCGATAGTTCCCAAACGGGGATCATCGACCGACCATGCTACCTCTCCCTGATGGCCCTGAACGGCAAAGGTCAGGGTCTGACCGGACATGACCGTTGCCGGTGAAACCGTAACCTGCAACGGAGGAGGAGCCTGTATCCGGAATGGAAACGAAACCGTATGGCCGCTGAGATCCTGATTGAAAACAACGTCGGTGAACTGCAGCGTTGTATTGGCCACTTGGTCATCGGC
>SLHZ01000208.1 GCA_007135895.1 Balneolales bacterium
ATCCGGGAGTATCTGGATTTCATGGAGAACGATCAAAGCGGCGCAGAATTTTTGGCGCTGGTTGATGTTCTGACCACCAACAAGACCAGTTTTTTCAGGGAAAATCAGCATTTTGAATTTTTACGGACCGAGGTATTGCCTCAAGTTCGTAACCGTGACTTGAAATGGTGGTCGGCCGGTTGCTCTTCCGGAGAAGAGCCGGTTACCTGTGCCATTACCTGGGTGGAGGAGATGGAAGACAGAGGTAACGGCACCTTGCGCATCCTGGCAACCGATATTTCTCACAAGGTGTTGAATCTTGCGAAACGGGCAGAATACCCCGAAGAACGGTTTGCAGGCATTCCCAAGTTTGTGCTTCACCGGTACTTCAGAAAATCCGGTGCGAGTCCGCCAACCTATCATGTACATCCGAATATTCGGAATATGATTCATTACGGCCGTCTGAACCTCAAAGAGCGATGGCCGATGAAGGGTCCGTTTCACGTGATCATGTGTCGCAACGTCATGATCTATTTCAACCGGGAGACACAACAAGAACTGACGGCACGCTTTACCCGGTTGCTCGAGCCGGGAGGATATTTTTTCCTGGGCCACTCGGAAAGCCTGTCGGGGCATCATCCCGGTTTGAAGAATGTGCGACCGGCTGTTTATCAGAAACAATAAATAAACCGAATTTCTGAATGAGAACAATCGTAGGAGTCAGTGATGTGAGAGTGTCGGCAAATCCCCGGGAGGAGCTTATCACCTTTGCTTTGGGGAGTTGTCTGGGAGTCTCCGTATACGATCCGGTGGCAAAAGTTGGCGGATTGCTGCATGTCATGCTTCCCTTGTCAACGGCAGATCCTGCCAAGGCCCGTGAAAAGCCCGCCATGTATGTGGATACCGGTTTTTCCGAGCTTATACAGAAGTGCTATGACCAGGGGGCCATGAAAAAAAACATGCAGATCATCGTGGCCGGCGGAGCGAGCATGAAGACGTCAGGTTCCGATGATTACTTCAAAATCGGGAAGCGCAACTTCACCATTTTGCGCAAACTGCTCTGGAAAAATGGTTTTATGCTGGCAGCACAGGATGTAGGAGGGCACAAGTCCCGTACCATGTCGCTCACTCTCTCCGACGGAACCGTATCCGTTAATAAAAAGCCCGTTTTTATTAACGGACAGGTCCGAGTTGGGCATGGCACCTTTTAAACGCCGTAGAACACCAAAAAAACAGATTATACAGAAAAACCCAAAGACTTTAACACCATCACCATGTCAATGAATGTACTTGTAGTCGATGACTGTTCGGTTATCCGATATATCATTATCCGGACACTCAAAATGAGCGGTCTTAAGGTTGAGGAAATCTATCAGGCCGAAAATGGCGCCCAGGGGCTTCATATCCTGGACAAAAATCAAATTGACCTGATCATCATCGATATCAACATGCCGGTCATGGATGGCATGGATATGCTCAAGGAGATCCGCAGCAACCGTGAGAAGAGCCATCTGCCTGTCATGGTGGTGTCGACCGAAAGCAACGAAAAGCGGATCAAGTCATTCGGGCGCCTTGGAGCCGAGTTTGTGCACAAACCCTTTACCCCGGAACGGTTGCGGGATGCCGTTCTGCAAATTACCGGAGTGATCGATGAGAAATAATTTTGCCGAAGAGATCTATGACATCGCTGTTGAGACCTTTGAATTGATGTGCTTCATGTTTCCTCTGGATGAGGACGAGGTGGATGATGCCACCTGCCTTGATCAGGAAGATGCCGTCTCGGCTGTTGCCACCTTTGACGGGGCCGCGGAGGGTGCCATGGTCTTGCGTGTGTCTCCGGAACTGGTAAGCGCCATCGCTCTCAACATGCTGGGCAGTGATGACGCCACGATTGAGCAGAAACAGGGAGCCTTATGTGAAATCGTCAATATCATATGCGGCAATATTGCTCCTTTTTTCACTACGGACAAGGATATCTGTTATATCCGGCCGCCCCGTATCATGGGGCCGGGTGAAGATCCTGATGTTACTTTTGGCATGGGAAAAAAAAGCGAGAAGCTTTCCGTATACCTCGACGAAGGTTTGGCGGAGATAACCGTTTATTATGCTTGACAGGAGGATATTGTGATCAAGGTGTTGGTTGTTGATGATTCCGCTCTGGTGCGCAGGATACTGACGGAAGAACTGAACCGTCAGCCCGATATCCATGTGGTGGGTACCGCAGTGGATCCCTATGCGGCCAGAGAGCAGATTGTGAAACTGAATCCGGATGTGCTTACCCTTGATCTCGAGATGCCCCGTATGGACGGGCTGTCTTTTCTGGGCAAACTGATGAAGCATTATCCCATGCCGGTGGTTGTGGTCAGCTCCCTGACCCCCAAAAACAGCCAGAATGCATTGATGGCACTGCACCTGGGAGCGGTGGATGTAATCTGCAAGCCGGGCTCCGCCTACTCGACGCAGGATATATCGGTCCAGATTGTCCGGGCGATACGCACGGCAGCTGTGGCCCGTTTTGACCGTCAAAGGGATGCCGGAGAAAGGCCGTCCCAGCCAACGGGAGGTGTTTCTGTCACCCATCACGAGGCACGGATCATTCATACCACCAACAAGATCATTGCCATTGGGGCATCAACCGGAGGAACCCGTGCCATTGAAGCGGTTCTGACTGCATTACCGGCGGATGTTCCGGGTATTGCCATGGTACAGCACATGCCCCCGGTTTTCACCACCAGCTTTGCCGAACGATTGAACTCCATCTGCAAAATGGAAGTCCGGGAAGCAAAAGACCGTGACCCTGTGGAGCCCGGAGTGGCCCTGCTCGCCCCGGGGAATTATCATATGCAGGTGGAAAAGAGCGGGGCCCGTTACTATGCGCGAATTAAAATGGGCCCGCCGGTCCACCATCAGCGTCCCAGCGTTGATGTCCTTTTCCACTCCGTTGCCAAATCAGCCGGTGTAAACGCCACCGGTATCATGCTGACGGGCATGGGAGGGGATGGAGCAAAGGGGATGCTGGCCATGAAACATGCCGGCGCCCATAACATTGTACAGGATGAGGCTTCCTGCGTGGTGTTTGGCATGCCCAGGGAAGCTATCCGGGTAGGTGCAGCCAGCGAGGTAACCTCCTTGCAACATATTGCCCAGCGGCTCATGTATCAGATATCGAAGCAACCTGTTTCAGGCGTGGTCTGATCCGTTATTTTTTGTTCAACCGTGTAATCCAGAAAATTATGGCACTAAATGTACTGGTCGTTGATGACAGCGCTGTGATGCGCAAAATGATCATCAGGACCCTGAAGATGAGCGGCCTTGATCTCGGCGAAATTTTTGAAGCCGGAGATGGAAGGGAAGGACTGGCCCGGCTTGACGAGCACTGGATTGACCTGCTGCTTGTGGATATCAACATGCCGGTGATGGATGGCATGGAGATGCTGCACAAGGTGCGGGCCAATCCGGAAACCAGGGATGTTCCGGTCCTGATTGTCTCAACAGAAAGCAACGAACAGCGTATTTCCACCTTTTACAAACTTGGAGCCTCGTTCGTGCATAAACCCTTCTCCGCCGAAGAGGTGAAAGAAGAAATTATTCGCATGACCGGTATCGAGTAACCGGTGCCATCAGCTGGCGTGACCTAGTGTGAGAAGCGGATTTTCAACTGGCATGATCTGGTGTGAGAGGCGGGTTTTCAGCTGGCGTGATCGGGCGGGGGAGGCATCAGGATGGAAAAGGAGAT
>SLHZ01000072.1 GCA_007135895.1 Balneolales bacterium
CATCCCATGATGATATAGACGACGATAGACAGCCATCCCGGCGCCTTGCTGCCTAAATAGAGCTTAAGAACAATGCCGGACACGGCCATGGTCCAGATAACCGCCAGAACGATAATGCCCGGAACGCCGCGAACCACGAGCAGGCATACGGGAGTGTAGGTCCCGGCGATGAGGGCATAGATCATCATATGATCGAGCTTTCGCATCCGGACGATCCAGCGGTAGGCGGTAACACTGTGATAAAGCGTGCTGGCGGTGTAGAGCAGGATCATGCTGGTCCCGAAGATGATAAAGGCCGTGAGCATGGTAACGCTTTCGGCTTCGATACTGCGCAGAATCAGCAGTATGAGGGCTACAACAGACAAGACAGCGCCGATCAGGTGGGTGATCGCGTTCACCGGTTCTCTGATGTACCGGGTAAGGGATTTCATGGCAAAGCGGTATGGTGGGTTAACAGAAAACAGATATCGGAACGGCAAACATCAAACCGTCCGGTATTGTAAAAAAAAGATGCAACCGGGGCGTCGGATCACGCCTTCGAAGCCGTGTCCTTAAGATACGATCATATGGAACAATAAATTGTATCAACCATAAAATGAGATTCTATTTTTACGGAATCCATATCTCATCATTTATGCGGATCTCGGGTACCGGTTCCTCCTCGCGATCGATGTAGTAGATATCCGTCACGGGTTTGGGCGTGAAGTTATTGACTACGTAGAAAAACAGGTCGTTGACCAGTGTCGACCAGCTGGTGTGGGTATCATGGGCGTGGATGGCAATGGAGAGATCGAATTCGGGTATGTACATGAGGATGGAGCGATAATCCATAAGACTGCCGGTATGTCCGTGGTGTGGAATTCCTGAAATATTCCAGATTCGGGTGCCAAGCCCGTAGTTCTGCCCCCCCACTCTGCCTCCGATATTGACCGATATTTCATCAGTAAGTTCACGGGACAGGTAGCGTCCGCCATAAAACTGCCGGCCAAAGGAGGCCACATCGGAAGGCGATGCCACCATCGCCCCCGAGGCCCCCGCGGCGGAAAGATGATACTGGTAGGCCCGGCCGCTTCGGGCGAGATTCTCAATGGGATGGGTCGAGCTGCTGAAGTTGTCGTAGAGGGTGTGCTGCAGTCCCATCGGCTCAAAGAGCATGGTCTGATAGGCCTCCTCCAGCTCCATCTCCGTGATAGCTTCGACCACGGCCCCCAATACGCAGAAGCCTGTATTTGAATAGCGATAGGATGTGCCGGGTGTGAAGAGGGATCCGTTTTGTACGGCAAACTGAACGAGTTCTTCTACGGTCCATATTCTGCTGTAGTTGCTTGAAAAAGTGCTCCAGAAAACATTGGCGTTGAGATGGTCGAAGACGCCTGCCGTATGGCTCAGAAGCTGCCGGATGGTGATGCTGTTCGCGTTGGGCAATTGTGTCTCATAGTGATCCGTAACCACATCGTCCAGACCGAGCCGCCCCTCATCCACAAGCTTGAGAATCAGTGCGGTTGTCATGGGTTTGGTCACACTGGCAATGCGAAACTGGCTTTCCCGATCCACTCTGCGATGGGTAAGACCGGGCCCCATATCCCCGGTAAAAGCGATAGAAAGATCGCCTTCTCCGTCAATGACGGCTACCGAAAGACCCCGCAGGCCGGGCGTGATGACATCGAGAGAGGTTTCAATTTTCTGCTGCAATTCGTATTCGGAACGGGAAGCGTATACAACCAGCCGGGCGGTTTGCCGCGTAGCTTTTTTTCCGTTGTCTGCTGTGATCTCAAACTGATATTGGCCGGCATCCTCCCTGGAGGGAGTACCTGTCAGCCGGTTTTCTTCCGGTATGAGCTTAAGCCAGGCCGGGAGGCCATCGGCGAAGAGATCCAGGGTGCGGTTTTGGGGATCACTGGCATTTATAACATGGCTGAACTCTTCTCCGGCGAAGGCGGTCATGCTGCGCGGTAACAGGAGTTCGGGATATTCGTACGTCTTGCTTCGAAAGGGATTGTCGCAACTGGAGACCCCGATAAAAGCGGCAAGAAAGAGAAGGAAGAGGAATCGGGGCCGATGCCGGTACCGGTTTTGTGTCATGTGGGTAAGAATTAAGGTAATGGTACGGGATTACTAAGGATCGGGATTGCCCGGGAAAAGAATTACTAAGATACGGGATTATTTGGGAACAGGACTACTTATACAGGCTTACTTTGGAACAGGGTATTGCAGGTACAAGGCGATGAGGCGTGTTATCTTCGAAACCAGCCATGGCCCTGGACATCCAGGTTGGTCAGACCCAGTTCCCGGGCGCGGTCGACCACAACGCGATATTCCTGGGCGGTGATCCGGCGGGCGATTTCAGGGTGGTCATAGGCCTTGTGCATGGGATTATACTGTGCCATGATATTTACATAGGTATCATGTGGCAGGTTTTCGGCAACCCATTCCATGATTTCAATCGATCCGCTGGTATCATTTGGCATAACCAGGTGCCGGAGCATGAGCCCCCGGTGCATGATGCCCTTTTCATCCGGTTTCGCTACACCGACCTGCCGGTGCATTTCAAGAATCGCTTTTTTGGTTATCTCCGGATAATTGCCGGCCTCTTCGGTGAGTCTCACGGACAGGTCTTCGTCCCAGAATTTGAAATCGGGCAAATAGATATCGACAATACCGTCAAGCATTTCAAGTACTTCCATTCGTTCCCAGCCGCATGTATTGTAGACGAGGGGAATGCGCAGACCATGCGCGGCGGCGATATCGAGGGTCTTGAGTATGGCCGCCGAGTAGTGTGACGGCGTGACAACGTTGATGTTGTGGCAGCCGATTCGCTGCAGCTGCAGCATCATGCCGGCCATCTCTTCGATACTGCGCTCAAAACCGCGTCCAAGCTGGCTGATTTCCCAGTTCTGGCAGAAGACACACCGCAGGCTGCAGTGCGTAAGGAAAATGGTGCCCGATCCTCCTCTTCCGACCAGGGGCCGCTCTTCGCCGAAATGAGGCATGGCCGAAGAAATGAACAGCCTGGTTCCGGGCGACTGGCAGATGCCGGTCATTCCGCGGAGGCGGTTGACGCCGCATTCCCTCGGGCAGAGACGGCAGCTGTCCATGAGGCCCCAGAGAGTTTCGGCGCGCTGCCGGAGTTCTCCGGTTTGATGAAGCTTCAGATAGGCCGGTTCGAAATCGGTTGCCCGCGAGGCCGCTTTCAGGGGCCGTGCGGCGGTCATGGCTCCGGCAGGACCCAGGATCAGGGAAGCCATGCCGGCCTGGCAGCAAAACCGGGTGGTGTTGTGGAGAAAGTTTCTCCGGCTTAGTCTTTTAAGAAAAAGGGTATTGGTGTCCATATGTGATTAAATATATTACACGTTTTCCGAATTATCCACAGTGACGATACGAGAAAACAAAGATCACACTGGTTACTTTCAATAAAACGGCAACCAGGCAGGTGCCGGTGAGACCCAGGACGGGAAGCAGGACCACCGCCCCAAGGATGCCGCCCAGCCATCCGCCCAGGAGGTCCGACGCGAAAAGCATTCCTGCCGTTTTGCTCAGCCCCCCGGTGTCCTTGAGACAGAGCCTGTTGGCCAGGGGGTACTGCACGCCGACAAGAAGTCCGCCGGCAAAAGATATGGCCAGGAAAAGCAGCCGGAAAAAGAAAAAAGTAAACGGGTTGGCGGGAAGGAGATGAAACGTGCCCAACAGCGGCGGCAGCAGGATAATAAA
>SLHZ01000277.1 GCA_007135895.1 Balneolales bacterium
ATCATGCTGGTAGGGGGCGGTTTTCTGGTGGGGTTTGGAGCCCGCTATGCCGGAGGCTGCACTTCGGGTCACGCCATCAGCGGCATTTCCAACCTGCAACTGGCTTCTGTGACGGCGGCCATCGGTTTTTTCATCGGAGGCCTGATCACGACCAACCTGCTGTTTCCTTTGATCTTCTGAATCGGAATCACTTTTCACCTTATCAAGCAATACGTTAGAAATCATGAAAACGATTAAATACCTTTTTCCCGGCATCCTGTTCGGTTTTGTTCTCACCAAGGCGGAAGTTGTCTCCTGGTTTCGGATCCAGGAGATGTTCCGGTTTCAGGATATTCACATGTATGGAGTGATTGGAAGTGCTGTCCTCATAGGCATGATCTCCATCCAGCTGATCAAGTATTTCAAGTTGCGTGATAAAGACGGCAATGAAATACAAATCGCCCCGAAGGACAGCTCTCAGGTCAAGCGGTATCTCATAGGAGGCACTTTGTTCGGTTTTGGCTGGGCGCTGACGGGTGCTTGTCCGGGCCCCCTGTTCGCATTGTTGGGAAGCGGTATTACCGTCTACCTGGTCCCCATATTTGCGGCATTGGCCGGGACCTATACCTATGGTGCTCTCATGAGCAAGCTGCCTCACTGACCATCTTCTTCGTAAACCCATTTTTCGAACCCAAAAATAAGGAGACCCATCATGTTTTTTCGTCAGATTTTTGAACCAAGACTTGCACAGTACGCCTACATTATCGGATGTCAGAAGACCGGTGAAGCCATAGTGATTGATCCGATGCGTGATGTTCAGCAATATTTTGATATCGCAGAAAAAGAAAAGCTCAACATCACGGCTGCGGCAGACACCCATATTCATGCCGATTATATTTCCGGCCTGAGGGAACTGGCCGAGCGCGGAGTGAAGGTCTATGCTTCCGACGAGGGTGATGCGGACTGGAAGTATGAATGGCTGATCGGAAGTGACTATAACTATGAATTACTGAAGGATGATTCGGTCATAATGGTTGGCAATATCGAGATCCGTGCCATCCACACACCCGGACATACCCCGGAGCATTTGATTTTTTCGGTTACGGACAAGGGAGGCGGAGCAGACCGGCCCATGGGTATTGCGACCGGTGATTTTGTCTTCGTAGGGGATGTCGGCCGTCCCGATCTCCTCGAGTCGGCTGCGGGCATGAAAGATATCATGAAGCCATCGGCTCAAACACTCTTCAAATCACTTGAAAAATTCAAGAATATGCCTGAGTACATGCAGGTTTGGCCGGGCCACGGTGCCGGCAGTGCCTGTGGCAAGGCGCTGGGCGCTGTTCCCGAAAGTACTGTAGGCTACGAGCTCCGCTTCAATGCTTCACTCAAAGAAGCCACCACGGAAGATAATTTTGTCAATTTTATTTTAGAAGGCCAACCGGAACCGCCACTCTATTTTGCCCGGATGAAGCGGGATAACAAAATCGGTCCGGCCGTGCTTGGAAAACTCCCCGTTCCTGAGAAAGCGGATGTCTCCGTCCTGAAAGAACTGGCCGGAAACAGGGAGGTGGCATTGATTGATACCCGCGAGCGAAAAGCTTTCATGGACGGACACTTGCAGGGTGCCATCTTTTCACCGCTGGACAAGCAGTTCAACACTACTGCCGGCTCGTATGTCACCGAGGATCAGCCCATTTATCTTGTAATCGATGAGGAGAGGCTCGAAGAGGCTGTTCGGGACCTGATCAATGTGGGCCTGGATGATATACGCGGTTATATACCAGTTGCCGAGTACGAAGAGTGGCTGCAGGCTAATAGTGCTGCGGTGAGTATTCCACATCTGAACTTCGAAGAGCATGGTCATCAGTTGCTCACCGATGATATCCATGTGCTGGATGTGCGTAAGGCCTCCGAGTTTTCAGAAGGTCACGTTAAAGGAGCCCAGAATATTCCGCATACCAGACTCCTGGATCGTATTGACGAAATAAAGACCGACAAGAAGATCTATGTCCACTGCTCTGCCGGTGGCCGTTCCGCTGTAGCGGCGGCACTCGTACAGCGATATGGTCACGAGGTGGCCTATGTGGATGGTGAAATAGCCCCCTGGTTTGAAAAAGCGTAACAGGCCTGAACAGGTTTCAACGCGCCTGAACAAGTCTCAACAGGCCTCAACGCGCCTGAAAAACCCGAACACACGTTTCGTGATCCTTCGTGATCCATTTTGGGCTAAATAGACGCTTGAGTCTGAAGGATACTCTTTATATATTGTATATAGTATATGTAGATATTTTAATATATAAGGAGTTTTTCCTGAAGGCGACTCCGAGTTGTCCAGATGGTGACTCCGTAGAAAGAAGAGGATAAAAAAATGCTGGATGTGAAGATGGGGGTGCAGAAGCTTGATCATTGTGCATCAGTGCTGAAAGCGATTGCCCATCCAATCAGAATTGCGATCATTGAGCTGCTGGAGGAGCATGAGCGTCTGTCAGTGTCTGAGATTCATGAAAAATTACAGGTTGAGCAGGCAGTAGCTTCCCATCACCTTGGCATTTTGAAGAACAAAGGGGTGCTGGTTTCATACCGGGAGGGTAAAAACATGCTCTACCAGCTCAAACACAGGCAGATCACACGTATCATTGAAATAATGGAGCGGTGCAGCACTGTATAGGTGCCTGACTTTCCATGGATATATTTGATGTTCCAAATCAGGATCCCGGGGATGGCAGCGGGCCGGCATCGTTATCCCGTCCGCTGGCAACCCGGATGCGGCCTATTTCACTTGATGAGTTCATCGGTCAGCGGCATCTCCTTGGTGAAGGAAAGCTGCTCAGGAGGATGATAGAGAGCGGGCGGATTGGTTCCATGATCTTCTACGGTCCGCCGAGTTGTGGCAAGACGACGCTGGCCCTTGTGATTGCAAGGGAGGTATCGGCGGATTTCGTAGTGCTCAATGCCGTTCTGGACGGTGTGAAGGAGTTCCGCACGGTTATAGCCAGGGCAGATGATCAGCGGAAATACTACCAGAGGAATACGGTATTATTCGTGGATGAAATTCATCGCTGGAACAAGGCGCAGCAGGATGCTCTGCTTCCGCATATTGAATCGGGTCTGATTACTTTGATAGGTGCCACCACGCTCAACCCGTTCTATTCACTGGTCGGTCCTTTACTGTCGCGGTGTCAGCTATTTGAACTCTATGCTTTTGAGGCCGATGATGTACGCATACTGTTGGAGCGGGCCCTGAAGGATCAGGAGAGAGGTTTGGGCCGGTACAAGGCCAGTGTGAGTCCTGAGGCGCTTGCCCACTTCACCGACTATGCGGGGGGAGATATCCGTCATGCGCTTAATGCTCTTGAGATGGCGGTAATGACCAGCGGACAGGACCAGGAGGGTGTGCGCAGGATAGACCTTGCTGTTGCCCGTGAGTCGATTCAGAAGAGATACCTGCGGTATGACCGAACGGGTGATGAGCATTATCATTATGCGTCAGCGTTGATCAAGTCGTTGCGGGGCTCCGATCCTGACGCTTCTCTTTACTGGCTTACAGCCATGCTGGAGGGAGGAGAAGACCCTCATTTTATTTTTCGCAGGCTCCTGATTTTTGCTTCCGAGGATGTGGGTCTGGCTGATCCTCAGGCGCTGGGTGTGGTGAACAGTGCCCATGAGGCCTTTGTGAAATGCGGTATGCCCGAGGGTTTCTACTTTTTATCGCATGCGTGCCTGCATCTGGCCCTGGCCCCGAAAAGCAACAGTGCTGCCGCCATCTTTCCAGCTGTTGCCGAGCACAAGAAGAAGGGAACGGGGCCGGTTCCTTCCCATCTCCGCGACAAGACGGCCAATACCCGTCAGGCACATTATCTGTCGGTTGAAAATGCCTCTGATGATTACCTGTATCCGCATAACTTTCCCGGACACTGGGTGGAGCAGCAGTATTTGCCGGATTCATGCAGGCATCATCGTTTTTACAATCCGGGGGATCAGGGCCAGGAAGCCAAAAGGTGGCACCGGTTGCAGGAGCTCCGGAAGAAAGCCGGCCATGGCCGGTCGCGCATAGATCCGCCGGATAAGCCCGGTCCGCATCATGATACCCGAAATAAGGCAGACTAATTCCTTCGCGGTCGTCCCCCGGTCATTTCACAATCACTTCGCAGAAAGACTTCCGGAAGCTATACGGCAGAGAGTAAGAACACGCGGAGTGTATCTCTCGGGAAGTGTTTCTCTCAGGGAGTGTTTCCGGTACTTATTGACTTTCTGAGAATTTATTGACTGAGTGAAATATTGCGCAACCGTGCCTCAGTTCTACCGGCTGTAACAGTCAGCAGTGATATGTTTTCAGCCGAGGGGTGAACTTCCCGGAATTCAATGGTTAATGTGATGGGAATATCTGTAATAAACAGATGATTCAGTCCCCAGCCCCTGTCTGCCCGGTTGGTTCCAATGGTCAGAATCGGATTCCCGGTGGACTGACCGAGCTGATCGTACATGCTGAAGCGGTTCCGATAAAATGAAATTTCGCGGTCTCTGAAGTCATGGTTGATGATCATCACTTCAATGATGACCCGGTTATCGGATGTCTTTTTTGCGGAACGGACTTCGAAAGTCAGATCATCGATTTTCAGTGTCGGAAAATCCGGAGCAGGGGTATCGGCTCGCCCGGGTCTTGCCGGACGACTGGGGGTATCGGCCGCTGAAACGAAAGCCAGTGCGGCTTCAGGCGGCACCAGACTCAGTACTTCCGAGAGCTCGCGCCGGTCCACATTCATGCGGTTGTAGGAAGCTCTGAGGGCATCTGCTTCGTTTCTTGTACTCATGCCGGTGCCCTGGGCCATCAAAGAACCGATGACCGAGTTGCTGTTGCGGTCTCTGACGGTGAGGCTCAGCTCACTGCGCACAACGGTCTGTGTTCCGGCCGTGCCTTCAACTTCACGGGTATCGAGTTGATGAACGCTGCCCTCAACGGCGACGCCGGAGCGGTCATTGAGATGATAGCCCAGACGTTCCACGGCGCTTCCGATTCGCTGTTCAACCTGTGGCAGGCGTTGTCCGCTGTCATCGGTGATGATCACAGCCAGGGGTATCCGTTCTTCGGCGGCGATCCGGTAAGTGGCCCGGATGGCCATATTCTGAACCACATTGCGATACAGCCCGGGGATTCCGGTAAAAAGAGGCTGTATGGTAACCTGGTTGATCTCGCTGCGAACCGGGAGGGCGGTGAGATAAAGAGAGGCTTTACCGTTGCTCTCGGTGGTTACCCGATCGGCTTCGGTGCCATCCTGGTATTCCACACGCAGAGGAAGATTGGGAACAGGAACCTCTTGTCCGTTATGCAGATAAACGGCTTGGATAACGAGGGGGTCATCAAGTTGCCGTCCGGAGCTGCCGGTTTGCTGATCGCCGGACTCCAATGATATTCGGATGGAGGTGAGGGTTTGACGAATTTCAGGGACCATTCGGGCCATACCCAGGACATCCCCGCTTCCATAGGGCCGGTCAGCCAATGCGTTATGGGTAGACATGGCGCCGTAGAAATCCGACGAGATGTTTTGGGCGTCGAGCAGGCTGGTGATACCGGCGAAGACATAGCCTTCCCGGATCTGTTGCCGCCCGGTTCTGACGAGATTGTCAAACCGGTCGCGCATGCGGTCCAGATCCGAGCGGAGTTCGCCCACATACCGTTGCTTGTTGAGTGCTGCCAGGGAATAGTAACGGCCGGCGTGTTCGGCTTGCAAGGCAATTTCCAGACCCTGCAGCTGTTCATCTACCCGGCTGGTGGTGGCACTGGTGAACATGGACTCGAAGGTGTTTCGATCTCCGGTATCCATTTCACGGGTGATGGTACGGATTTCCGATTCCACCTGTACGCGGATCTGGGCACCGACCGAAGCGCGTGCCAGTCCGGCCGCATCTTCGGGTGTTTGTCCTTCGCCCAAACCCACCAGATACAATGAGGGTGGGTATTCCGCATGTCTTCCGTCAAGGTACCAGCGAGGTATCTGGGCTTCGGCTGCTGCATGATCCATTGAGGCAAGGCCGATATGTCCGAGCATCATCAGGATCAGCAGGCTGCTGGCGAAGCGTGTCAGTGAGGTTGTTTGCATGATGGCCAATGGGTTTAGCTGCGGTCAACTTCGAGCACGAGCAGTTTGCGGTTAATGGTGACGGATCGGAGTCGGCCGACACCTCCGTGCTGGTTGAACTGTCGGACCAGTTCACGATAGACACTTCGGGAACTGCCAAATTGCTGTGGATCCGTCCAGATGAGGTAGTCGAGTGTCTGCTGAGTGGCGATATTCTCACGGGACGACCGCGTAATGGCTTCTACGGCATCCATAAAGGCGAACTGGATATCTTCAATTTCATCGCGGTCGAAGCCGGAGGGTATGTTAAGCACGATTTTGTACTGGACGCCGCGGGTCATGTCATCGACCCAGTAGTTGTTGATGCGGTTCAGTACTTTGTCGATGGCATCGTTCATGGCCTCTTCAATGGAAACCGATGTTTCACCCCGTCGTCCCTGGCTGTAACCGGTTTCGGTTCCGAGCAGACGACCGGTAGTTGTTTCATAGGCCCGCACCTGCATGGCTACCCTTTGGGTGCCATAACCCGCATCTTCCTCGGTACCTGAGAAAGTGATATAGATGTCGCTTCCGATGGACTGCGCGAGCTGATAGGCATAATCCTCTTCCTGTCCCTCAACCAGATTCAGTGCCGAAACCAGCTGATCCAGGTTGGCGGCCTGTTCGGGTACAACCACATCGTACATGCGGGAGGTCAGGAAACTTTCCACGACAGAAGCGGCATGCCGGATCTGGCTGTTGTCACGAAGCAGGTCGACCGGATTCGTTCCGGTTGGAGCCTGTGGCAGGACCATGATAAACGGCCGTCCGATGGCATCCGTCAGGTCTGCCCGTGCTTCCACGATGCGGAACCGTTCCAGTTCGCTGCGTATCATGTCGGTATTGATGCGGAAACGCTTGGTGATCTGAAGGCCGGTACCATCGGCCGTACGGACCCGGTTCACCAGTCCGCTTTGTTCCCAGGTTATCCATGAGTTGATGTTGTTGATGTCATAGAAATAGGACTCATGCGGGCGAAAGCGGTTCTGGGCGTCCATATTCGGAAGCATCGGATCGGTTGATCCGTTGAGCAGAAACCATATAGCGGCTTTTTTGGCATCAATGGTGGCCATGGGGACCCCATTTTCGCTCAGATCACTTTCAATGCGCCGGCTGCGTGTTTCGGTTGAGTTGTAAATACCGGTCGCTTCGATCATGACCTCGGCGGCGGATGTACGCTCAACCAGGGTGGCCTGACGCGAGATGGGCAGATCCTGTGCTTTCAAAACAGGAATAAAAATCAGTGCGATCAGAAGCACCGATAAGCTGGAGAGGAGATATTTCATGATGACGGGTTGGTTAAGTTCAAAGGGATAGTTCTGTTGTATGGTATTAAGATACGATAAAAGCCTGTCTGTCAGTATTCACGAAAACCGTCCAGGAAACCGAAGAGGTTGACGGCAAACTGGCGCAGTGAGTAGTTGATACCGGCATTGAAATAGACACCGCCGAGGAACATGTCGGTATCGGATACCGGAAAATCAACAGTGGTGCCATTGACTTCCCATTGGGCATAAAAAGGATCCAGGGCAAACTTGTATCCGAGGCCCACGTTGAAGCTCAGCACGGGGGTGAGCAATATTTCGTAGGCAGAACCCAGCTTGAAACCGGCCGTGAACAAAGTCAGACTGTTATCAGAGTCGAAACTGTAGCGGAAGGCATCAACACCCACACCGCCTGAGACCCCGATGTTATGGCGGCCCGCAAACCAGAACTTTCGGTTGTAGCCCACGTAGCTGTTGGCAAGCAGGGCGAA
Source organism: Balneolales bacterium (assembly GCA_007135895.1). Taxonomy (GTDB): domain Bacteria; phylum Bacteroidota; class Rhodothermia; order Balneolales; family Natronogracilivirgulaceae; genus SLHZ01. The sequence goes on from SLHZ01000277.1 coordinate 7,852, forward strand.
AATATCGTCGTTATTGGATTCGTAGTTGATGGGAAAGCCGAACCCGAGATCCAGGGTGAGGAAACTCTGGCTGGTGCCGGTTATGGGCGCCAGGTTATAGGCATAGCTGATGTCGAAGTTGAAGGCCTCCGTGATATCCGTATCAAGCCAGAAGAAACGGTATGCCGGGATTTCCAGGCCCTGGGTCAGACCCATGGAGATGCGCAGGTCATACCCCACACGCGGGAACTCCCTGGCCACAACGCCCACACCCTGCTGGCTTCCCAGAAGCTGTGTGGCGGTGGAAAAGTTGAAACTGTCCTCGGTGTTATCGCCAACACGGGTGATACGGGTGAAGCCTACGCTTCGGAAGGTCTCTTCTCCGTCGGGTCCTGTCCGTGTTTCCAGAAGCTCAAACATGTCATCGACATAGACGCCTTCACGCCGTCCGATACCCAGGGAGTAGCGTCGGTTCGGAAGGACTTCGCGGATGCTGGCGAGAAGCTGAAAATCGGGTATTTCCTGGGTTTTAACCGCCAGGTTGCGAACCCATGCCTGGGTGGCATTGTAGAGGGCGTAGTCACGATCGTTGAGCCGGGTGGTTTCGGCACCGAACCGGAAGGTATGATCCTTTCCTTTTTCACCGCTGCCATGAGCGTTTGCATCGACGGCCAGCAACTCGGTCACCGTTACTTCCCCGTCGGGACTCACATTGACAGAAAACCAGACAATACCGCCTTCGATATAGACATAATGGTTGTCCGAACTTCTGGATCGGCCCAGGGAACGGTCCAGCGGGGCGACATCAGTAAGCTCAATCAGGCTGATGAAAGGCAAATAGAGGTAGGCGGAGTTCATGAGCACCTCGAGCTCTTCAACCGTCAGTCCGATAGACCGTGCTTTCGTGGCGGCAAAGGTTTGCCAGGCCGATTCGTCCCGGAGGGCGAGTCCCCGGTTTTGCATGATTTCGGGATCGTTGAGGATATTAAGGAGTTCCTGTCCGACCGTCTCCTGAAGGAGATCTGCGAGTATCTTTTCATTTACAGATGGCAGTGCATTGGCTTTTTGCCGGAAGTTTCCAAGAAGCGATTCGGGTAGTTCATTGTAATCAAAACGCGGCATTTCAATATAAAATTCAACCATCTCCCTGAAGAAGGGATAGTTCAGTGAGATGCCTTTCTGGGCACCGGGCTGGATCCATACCGATTCCACATTTGAGATGGATTTCCGGACATACTCACCGTGCTGGGCAAATACGGGGAGGGTCATGAGGAAAACAATGAGCAGTGCTATGAAGTGTTTCATGGTCTTATCCGAGGGTTTTGGGCGGTGGACTATTTTGAGCGAACAAGTTAGAGTGACCAGATTAGAATATTTAATCTGGTTTCCAATATATCAAAAGAAAAATTGCAAGTCATGACAAAAGGAATGAATCACGGTGCTGTGCTGTTAGCTCTGGTAGAATTGTTTACAAGGTTATCGGGCAGATCAAATCTGTATACCCGAGAAAGGCTATATGACTGTTAAACATTAAATTAAAGATAAAAATAATAAAATGAAAATTACGATTTTGAGCGGCACTGACCGTCCCGGATCCAGGGCATTACAAATATCCCGGCATGTAAAGAGTGCTTACGAGAGGCACGGTGTTGAAGCGGAGGTAGTGAGTCTGGAAGATTTTCCGGTTGCCAGTGTAGCCGGCGGCCGATACGGTGAGGCCATCAGGGAGGTGGAAGCGTTTCGCAGCAGGGTGATTGACACCGACGGTATTGTCATGGTAGTGCCTGAGTACAACGGGTCGTTTCCGGGCATACTGAAACTGTTTATTGATTACCTGCCTTTTCCGGAGGCGCTGATGAAAAAACCGATGGCCTTCATAGGTGAGGCGGCGGGAGCTTTTGGCGCCTTGAGGGCTGTAGAGCAAATGCAGATGATTTGCGCCTATCGCAATGCACACATTTATCCGGAAAGGGTTTTTCTTCAACGAGTAAATTCGGTTTTTGACCATCAGAAAGGGATCACCGACCCTGTGCTGGCTGATCTGATGGAAAAGCAGGTTGCCGGTTTTATCCGCTTTATTGCTTCAGTTGGAAGAAATCTTTAGAAAAAGCAAGACCGGTTGCTGGCCGTATCAAAAGAAAAAAGTGATTTTTCAACGGTGAAGCAGTTATCGGGTTGCACGCATGATTACGGTCTGACATATCGGCGAGCTCAGGAGAAGCAGGTTGTAGTGCTGTCAGTAGTCAGGGAGTGATCTTGAGCATGTAGCCGACTCCATGGAGGGTTACCAGGTAGCGCGGTTCCTCGGGTTTCGGCTCCATCTTGAAACGCAGTTTGGATATGTGAACATCCACCGTCCGTGTAGTAGTGCTGTGTTCGTAGCGCCAAACTTCCTGGAGCAGCGCTTTGCGTGATACGGGTTTGTTGGCACGGGCGGCCAGATAGCGAAGCAGTTCCACCTCCCTTGTTGTCAAAACGTTTTCCGATTCGTTGCGCCGGACAACGGCATTGTCAAGATCCAATATGGCATCACCGAGGTGCAAACGGGAGATATGACGGCCGTACTGGTTCTCCGTGCGCCGGAGAATCGCCTTGATCCGGGCGAGCAGCTCCTTGACCCCAAACGGTTTTGTAATATAGTCATCGGCGCCGAGGTTCAATCCGGTTACTTTGTCTGCTTCCTGGTCTTTGGCTGTGAGCATCAGTATCGGGAAGGTCAGTTTCATTTCTCTGAGTTCTTTGCAGAGTTCAAAACCGCTTTTCCCGGGCAGCATGACGTCGAGAATCATCAGATCGGGTGTTCTTGTTTTCAGAATTTCAAGAGCTTTGCCGGCGTCTTCGGCTACAATGGTGCGGTACCCTTCTATCTCAAGCGTGTCACGCAGTGTGAAGATGAGGCTGGGCTCATCTTCGACGATCATGATGGTCTGTTTATTAAAAGACATGCCGGTTGGTTTCATTGGGTGCCGTTTCTGCGGCTACCGTTTCCTGTTCAGTTGTAATCGATCCGTTTGAAGGCGATGAGGTTGGTACTCCTGGAAAATATACGATAAAGACAGAACCGGAGTCAGGCGTACTGCTGACCCTGATGGCTCCGTTGTTTTTGGTCACCAGGTCTTTGACAATAGCTAATCCAAGGCCGTGTCCTCTGGAGTGGGTTGTACGGGGATCCTCTACTCTGAAAAACTTGTCGAACAGGTATTTCAGCGCATCCCTTGGGATGCCTATTCCGCGGTCATGGAACTCAATGACCACATTGTCCCGGTGTTGTCGTGCCTTGATAGAGAGGTGCTTTTCAAAAGGGCTGTATTTTACGGCGTTGTCAATCAGGTTGTCAAAAATCGAAGTCAGGTCCTGGGGGTCAACGGAAATTTCTGGCAGTTCCTGCTCTATATGGAGCTCGGTAACAAAACCGCCGGCCTTCAGGAAGCGTTCTTTTTTTTTCATGTAATCCCGGATATAACCAGCCGGATCGATGGTTTTTTTTCTGTGCGTCAAGCTCTTCGTTCCTGTTCGTGCGACATCAAGCAGGCGGTCAATCATGGAGTGGAGCCGGACGGACTCCTGATAGATATGTGATCCATAGGATTTCAACCGGCTGGTATCGGTGATCCTGCCGTCCTGCAAGTTTTCGCCGGCGGCCAGTATGACCGACAGTGGTGTTTTGAGCTCATGGGTCACATTGGCCAGGAACAGGGCCTGGCGCTGTGCCAGGGACCGTTCGCGCTGTGCGGTCAGGAACATGAAGATAAGTGCTCCGATCAACAGGGTAACGGCTCCGGCCAGGACCAGGAGGTTTCTGACCAGTGATGCCCGTGATGCAGAAATATCGGGGTTTTTGGTAAAGCGGGCTTTGAGATTCCAGTCATTCAGCAAATCCGGGAAATTCTGGATGAAGTCGACAATCTGGTAGCTGTAGGCGATATCCGGATGTGTAGCAGCCAGTACCTCATTTTTTGTCCAGTCGTGAAGCCAGATGATGATGCCGCTTTCGGGTCCTGTTCCGAACGTCTCACGCAGTTTGGGTTCGAGGTATTGTGTGACAAGGAAGTCACGATCTATCAGGAAGATCAGATAGCCAACAATTTCCCTTTCGGCGGGATTAATCAGGGCAACAGCCATGCTGTTGTGAGTATCAAAGATAATCCGGGTGGTCCAGCGGTAGTCACTGACCAGGGTTTTCATTCGTGTGCGGGCCATTGTCAGACCATCCGATACTTTTGGACTGTATTCCGTTGTGATATCGAACTGGCCCGTATGGTGACTGAATTGCCATAAAGGGGCCCCATAGACATCGCAGGCCTTGCACTCGGGTGCTGCCAGATAAATTCCGGAAAACATGTGGTCGGGTCCGTATTCGGTCATTTTTTCCGAGATTTCACCGCTGATGGAACCGGACTGGGCAAGGGATTTTTTGAGTTTTTCCATGTCCAGTCTTCTGAAATGTCTGACAGGCTGCCGGATCCGGTTTCTGACCTGGTTTGTAAATTCGAAAAGCTGACGTTTCTGGTTATCAACCGAGTTTTTTACGGCATTGTCATGCAGGGCGTACAGGGAGTAAACATTCATGCCGGTCAGGCCTATGACAGCAACAAGGCCAAGGGCAAGAAAGAACCAGCGGATATTTCGGTAGGGATTCATGTAAACGAACAGTAACCCGTGACGTGATGGATGACCGATGAAATAATCAGTAGAAATATCAGGCACATCACTGAAATGTAGCTAAAAAAAAAGATAAAAAGGAAAATATAATCTACCTTTGAGGGTTTCCGCATACCGGCAGGGCCAGAGCCGAATCACAGCATGCCGTCCGGGTTTGTGTAGCCCTCACGAACGCCGTTTTCCGTTTAAAGCGGCAGCATCCGTTATAGAATATCAAATATGGACTGTTTATCGATGCTAAAAGATTAATATCTTATGTCATTATCACGTGCCTTCTTTTACAGGCCCTCCTTCGTATTTTTAAACTTTTCTGTCGACAACCCTCTTTTGAGCATCATGACCAGCCATCTGAATCCTGTTATCCGAATTTCTCCGAATTGCTTTATCTCATCACCCCGACCGTCTTTCGGTCTGACCGGAATATTGATCAATCGAACACTTTTGTCCCTTATGTGCGCTTGTATGCTGTTGTGTTGCGCAGCCGTTTATCCGGCAGGTGCGTTTCACGGGGATCCGGATACTGCTTTGCCTGTCCGGGTGGAATCGCCGGGCAGTATTCACAGGCTGTCATTTGAACTGGACGAAAAGGGTGTGCCGCACTATCAGGTTGATCGGTCCGGTGAGACCGTGATCCGGCTGTCGAAGCTGGGCCTGGAACTTGCGGGAGGCCCATCCTTGTCGGAGGGTTTTCGTCTCGACTCTGCTCGAATTCGTGAGCATGATGAGACCTGGGAACAGGTGTGGGGTGAGAAACAGTTTATTCACAATCATTACCGCGAACTCTCGGTTTTTCTTACGGCGGACTCCCGGTCCGGAAACGGGAATCGCGATGAAAATCCGGCACATATGAACATTGTATTCCGGGTTTACGATGATGGCATCGGATTCCGTTACGTGATACCGGACCAGCCGGCCCTTGACACTCTGGTGATCATGGATGAATACACGGAATTCGTGCTGACGGGCGACCATCGTGCCTGGTATATTGATGCCTATCGGTGGAACCGGTTTGAGTATCTGTTCAAAGATACACCCTTGAGTGAGGCCGACACCGTACATACGCCGCTTACCATGCAAACGGCCGACGGGATCTATTTAAGCTTTCATGAGGCGGCCCTGGTCGACTATACGACCATGACACTCGAACGGGTGGGAGAACATGTACTAAAGGCCAACCTGATGCCCTGGTCCGACGGGGTCCGGGTCCGTTCTTCCGCCCCCATGGTCACACCCTGGCGCACGGTCCAGATAGCGGATGAACGGGGTCCGGGTCCGTTCTTCCGCCCCCATGGTCACACCCTGGCGCACGGTCCAGATAGCGGATG
>SLHZ01000172.1 GCA_007135895.1 Balneolales bacterium
TGGTGGTAACAGGGGCGTCGCTCCACATTTTTTCGAGTTTGTAATACTCTCTGGTTTCTTTCAGGAAAATATGAACAACTACGTCAATATAGTCCAGTATCACCCATTTCTTGTTGTCAAGCCCCTCTTTCTGCCAGACATGGGTTCCGGTGTTCTCTTTGACCGATTCGGCAACATGCCGGGCCAGAGCCTTGACCTGGATGTCGGATCCGCCATGGCAAATAATAAAAAAATCAGTTAGGGTAGTTATTTCACCGACATTCAGAACAATGATCTCTTCGGCTTTTTTTTCGAGCAGGGCCTCGTTGATCTGATCGACAAGAGGGGGAAAGGTTTTTTTAGCGTTTTTTTGCGGGGTTGAACCGGATGGTGGATTTTCCTTCATAGGCACTGTGCGGGTTTCCGTCAGGGATTGGATATCGGTGAAAGGGATCTAGTGATTGAGAAGTTCGTAATCGGCCCCGATGATCACGGTGGCGTCCAGATAGAAATCGGGAGAAATCTCCCTGAGTATCCGGTCATCGGACACCCCCAGTGCGCGGGCGACACGCCGAGCATTCTCGAGGTTTCCGGAACGGTCCACCACCAGGGTATGGGGGATATCGAAGGTTGTGTAATTACCTGATACCACGACATCAAAACCGTTTCTGCGCAGAACGGTTGTGAACTTCGTGGCAAGCCCGGGAATGCCACATCCATTGCGCACTTCCACCTGGATAACTTCACTGATAAGATCGCCGGCATCACTTCTTTCGGTGATGATCCGCGGGTAGAAGAGCCGGGTAAAGAGTGCGACAAGAAGCAACAGCAGCAGAAGACTGAAAAAACCCAAGGCAACATGCAGCAGAAAGTGGGAGTTCTCTTTTTTTGTCATTCTGTTTGCTGTGGATGCTCTCTGTTGTATTCGTGGCGGCGAAACCGCCGTCGGGTTTACCAGAAACCGGGGTAGTCAGAGTAACGGTTCCGGTAGTGATGCGGTGAGTAATAGCCGAAGCCGGGTCCGGGAGGCAGCTGCTGGAACTGCAGGCGAATCCGGGCATTGTCATTGATAATATAATTCAGTTCGGCGTTGCGGATGAAGAATTGCGTATGGTTTTCCTGGCCCATGAAACCCTGGCCCAGCGGAGAGTGAGCCATGGAGAGGTCGATGCGTCCATACAGGTTTTCATTGAACAGCAAGTGCATGGTGTTGGTGTATATGTTCTGGTTGTACATATTTCCACCGAAGGAGCTCAGATTCATCTCGTAGGAGTGATTCATCTGGAAGTCCTGAAGCCCCCATCGCCAGTTGAGCTGCTCATCAGAGCGAGGCTGGGTAATCTGTCCGGTCCGGTCGAGCGTAGAGCCGGGTCCGGGCCGGTATTGCGCCTGTGATGTATGAAAGCTGAGCATCAGCAGCGCGATGAGCAGGAAGGAGCCGATAACCGGTTTGCTGTTCATTTTCCTGAACGTATTGTTAATGTTGACCATAAATGGCGGTTTGGGTCGGGAGGATTTAAAGGCGGATGATTGCTGACTGCCGGTATTACGGGCGTATTCTCCGCGTTTCCTCCTTCCATACAAACGTAACGAAAACAGAGGAATTATGTCAAGAAAAATCGACCCGGCACAAGCAGGGCCAAAATCAGCCGCCCGGGGGCTGCCGGCCCGACCCCGGCGCCTGTTCCGTGACTCGGTAATCCGTACCGGTTATCTGCGGAGGTGGAGGGATTCGAACCCCCGGTACACAGTGTGTACAACGGTTTTCGAGACCGCCCCATTCGACCGCTCTGGCACACCTCCGTTGTGAGATAATCCTTGTTACAGGGCCCTAAAAGTATTATATTACCAAACTTTTTGCAGATCTACAAACTGATCTGTGCGATATATTTTGACAACCGGATCTGATGTTCTGCATGTCCCGCTGTGCTGAAGGACTGATCATTTGTTTCCATCTCGATACCATATACTGACACACAGATGAAACTGACGGATTTCCGCTACGAGTTTGAAAAACTGAATGTCCCCGTCCATCCTGTCGAGCCTCGTGACGCCTCCCGGCTGATGGTGCTCAATCGTGCTGACAAGTCGGTAACCCATGAGACTTTTGCCGATATCCACAAGTACTTTTCCAGGGGCGACTGTCTTGTTTACAACAACACCAAGGTGTTTCCGGCCCGCCTGAAGGGGAAAAAAGAGAAAACGGAGGCATCCATCGAGGTTTTCCTGCTTCGTGAACTGCAGCCGGACAACAAGCTCTGGGATGTGCTGGTGGAGCCGGCCCGGAAAATCCGAATCGGGAACAAGCTCTATTTCGGGGAGAACCTGGTGGCCGAAGTGGTGGACAACACCACGTCACGCGGGCGCACCATCCGCTTCTTGTCGAATGAACCCAATGACGTGCTCTATGAAATGCTGGATGAACTGGGCGAGATGCCGCTGCCACCCTACATCAAGCGAGATGCTGAAGAGAGGGACAAAGAGCGCTATCAGACCATCTTTGCTTCCGAAAGAGGGGCGGTAGCCGCCCCCACGGCCGCCATGCATTTCACCCCGGAGCTCTATCAGAAGCTGGAGCAGAAAGGGGTTCGCATGGCCCCCATCACCCTGCATATTGGATGGGGAACATTCCGTCAGGTTGAGGTGGAAGACCTGACCAAGCACCGAATGGATTCGGAAAACTATTACATCTCCGCCGAATCGGCGACCAAAATCAACGAAGTCCTGACGTCCCGCAAGAACAAGGTCGTTGCATGCGGCATCTCTTCGGTAAGGGCCATTGAAACCAGCACCACAGCCAGCGGCCATGTGAAAGCAGCCATGGGCTGGACAGACAAGTTCATTTATCCTCCCTACGAATTCAAGATCACCGAAGGCCTGATCACCAATTTCCACCGTCCCGAGTCGACCATGCTCATGCTGGCAGCTGCTTTTGCCGATTTTGATTTCTTGATGCATGTCTACGAGGAAGCAGCCAGGGAAGGCTACCGGTTTTTCTCCTTTGGCGATGCCATGCTGGTAATTTGACCCATGGATCGGTCCGCCGGTGTGATCATGCCTGCCGCTGGCAGGGGAGCCCGAATGGGATCGGCCACGGCCAAGCAGATGCTCACTATTGACGGGGCAACCGTCCTGGAGCACACTCTTCGAAGGATTATCGGTCTGCCCGGAGTGCAACACGTGGTGATCCCGGCCGATCCGGCTTTGTCGGACCGCATTCGCCGGATTATTCATAATGTGCGCCGGGACCCCGGTTGTGCGACCCGGGCGGAGGTCGAATGGGTTCCCGGAGGCAAGGAGCGGATGCACTCGGTGGCAGAGGGCCTTCAGGTATTGAGGAAGCACGGAACAGACCTGGTGATTGTCCATGATGCGGTGAGACCCTGCTTCCCGGTTGCCCCGGTACTGCAGGCGATAAAAGTGGCTGCTGAAAAAGGAGCGGCCATACTGGCTGTCCCGGTACGTGACACGGTAAAAACAGTGGATGCAGAGTTCCGGGTTACCTCCACTCCCGACCGGAAAACACTATGGCTGGCCCAGACGCCGCAGGTATTCCGCACGGAACTGTTGGCAGAGGCCTACGAGAAGGCTTTGCGTGAGGATTTCCCGGCGACCGATGACGCTTCCGTGGCAGAACGGGCCGGCTACACGGTTCATGTGGTGGAAGGGTCACCGGATAATATCAAGATCACCTGGCCTCCGGATCTGCTCTTTGCCGCCGACTGGCTGCGACGAAACAGCCATAAAATGGAGCAAAAGAGAGAGTAATGTCAGTGAAGAGTAATGTCACCAAACCGGAACAATGCAAATAAACAGCGATAAACAGCGACCATGATGACAATGCCTGAGAATCTGAGGATCGGTTTTGGCTACGACCTGCACCGGCTTGAAGATAACCGGAAACTTGTTTTGGGTGGTGTCGTCATCCCGTTTGAGAAGGGTCTTGCCGGTCATTCCGATGCCGATGTGCTGCTGCATGCCGTCATTGACGCCCTGCTGGGTGCTTCTGCCCTTGGCGATATCGGGGCCCTGTTTCCGGATACGGACCCGGCTTATGAGGGGGCCGACAGCCGCATGCTGCTGAGAGAAACTGTGAGAAGAGTTCGTGAGGCCGGGTTTCAGGTAGTCAACACCGATGCAACGGTGGTAGCTGAACGGCCCCGACTGCAACCATGGATCCCTGATATGAGGCGAGCGATTGCCGGGGACCTTGGCGTTGAAACCGATGCCGTTTCGGTGAAAGCGACCACTTCGGAAAAGATCGGGATGATAGGAAGGGGAGAGGGGATTTCCGCCACGGCTGTCTGTCTGCTGAGCCGGTCGGAGCAGGACCGTGCCGGACGCACTTCGGGTTGAAAAAAAATATTTTACCTGTTTGGTTGACAAGATATTGAATAGTTTCTAATTTAGAGGTCTTTCATTGTATGCGGTAAAACGCATTATTTGAACCCGATTTGAGGTTTTTTCTATTGCAGGCTGCATTTTGTATTCCGTTTGGCACGGGAATGACGCCCTTTTTTTGAAGGATCCGTGCCAGGAATCAGTGCCAGTGTAGCTCAGTTGGTAGAGCAACGGTTTTGTAAACCGTCGGTCATCGGTTCGAATCCGGTCACTGGCTCAGCGTTCTTTGTTTTTTTGAAGTCCCGGGGAGGTACCGAAGCGGTCAAACGGGGCAGACTGTAAATCTGTTGGCTTAGCCTTCACAGGTTCGAATCCTGTCCTCCCCACCACAACTGCGGGTGTAACTCAATTGGTAGAGTGTCAGCCTTCCAAGCTGAATGTTGCGGGTTCGAGTCCCGTCGCCCGCTCCATGAAACAGCCGCTATAGCTCAGTGGTAGAGCACTTCCATGGTAAGGAAGGGGTCCTCGGTTCAAATCCGAGTAGCGGCTCGTTACGATATATCCACAGTAGAATATATCCACAGTAGAATATATCCGCAGTAGAGCAGCAGAATATATCCGCAGTAGAATGTCATCGCAGTAAAGCGAATAAGGCAGTACAGACAAACCACTTCTTCATGCCTGCCATGCAGGAGTGTTTTGGCATGAATCAACACATAATGATTATCCAGTAAACTTATTACTCAAAAGATCAGCAATTATGGCAAAAGCAACGTTTGAACGGACCAAGCCACACGTAAACATAGGAACGATTGGTCACGTCGATCACGGCAAGACGACATTGACGGCGGCGATCACCAAGGTGCTGGCTGCGCGTTACGGGGGAGAAGTAAAGGCCTTTGACGACATTGACAATGCACCTGAGGAGCGGGAGCGTGGGATCACGATAGCCACGGCGCACGTGGAATACGAGACGGAGAATCGTCATTATGCACATGTTGACTGTCCGGGCCATGCCGACTATGTGAAGAACATGGTAACGGGCGCGGCTCAGATGGACGGTTCGATCATTGTGGTTGCGGCGACCGACGGTCCGATGCCCCAGACCCGCGAGCATATCTTGCTGGCGCGTCAGGTGGGTGTTCCGTCGCTGGTGGTATTCATGAACAAGGTGGATCTGGTCGATGACGAGGAGTTGTTGGAGCTGGTGGAGCTGGAGGTTCGCGAGTTGCTGAGCAAGTATGAGTTTGACGGCGACAATGCCCCTGTGGTGATGGGATCGGCCCTTGGTGCGCTCAATGGTGAGCCTCAGTGGGAGGAGAAGATTCTGGAGCTGATGGCGGCCGTTGACGACTATATACCGACGCCGGACCGTGATGTAGACAAGCCGTTTTTGATGCCAGTGGAGGATGTTTTCACGATTACGGGCCGTGGCACGGTAGCGACGGGCCGGATTGAGCGGGGTGTGATCAAGCTCAACAGCGAGGTGGACATAGTTGGCATGCAGGAGGAGAAGATGAAGTCGGTGGTAACGGGCATAGAGATGTTCCGCAAGCTGCTTGGCGAAGGCCAGGCGGGCGACAATGCGGGTCTTCTTCTTCGCGGCATAGGCAAGGATGATCTGATGCGTGGGATGGTGATATGCGCGCCGAACTCGATCAAGCCTCACAAGAAGTTCAGTTGCGAGGTGTATGTACTGAGCAAGGATGAGGGTGGCCGCCACACGCCGTTCTTCCAGGGCTATCGTCCCCAGTTCTATTTCCGCACGACCGATGTGACGGGCGTGTGCGAGCTTCCCGAGGGCGTAGAGATGGTAATGCCCGGTGACAACGTGGGCATGCAGGTAAGTCTGATCCAGCCGGTTGCCATGGAAGAAGGACTCCGGTTTGCCATCCGCGAAGGCGGACGCACCGTAGGCGCCGGTGTCGTAAGTAAAATTCTGGACTAAAAGGATAAACACAAGTGGCTACCCAACAAAAAATCAGAATCAAGCTGAAATCGTACGATCATAACCTGATCGATAAATCAGCAGAGAAAATCATCAAAACGGTCAAGTCAACCGGGGCCGTAGTTTCAGGTCCCATACCCTTGCCAACCGATAAAAGTATCTTCACGGTCAATCGATCACCGCACGTGGATAAGAAGTCCCGCGAGCAGTTCGAGACCCGCTCGCACAAGCGTCTCATTGATATCCTTTCAACCGGATCTCAGACCGTGGATGCTCTCATGAAACTGGAGCTCCCCTCCGGTGTTGATGTTGAAATTAAAGTATAATCAGGAAATCAGTTCCTTATAACGATGACTGGATTAATTGGAAAAAAAGTTGGAATGACCAGTGTCTTTGATGATACCGGCAATAACATTCCCGTGACCGTAATTGAAATCGAACCTTGCGTGATCACTCAGATCAAGTCAATGGACGTTGACGGATATGACGCGATTCAGATCGCTACCGTGGAAAAGCGGGAAAAGCTGGTCAGCAAAGCGATGAAAGGTCATTTCGCCAAAGCCAACACAACTCCGAAGCGGTATCTGCGTGAGATGCGTGATTTTGTGCCCGAGGGAGCAAAAGTAGGCGATACATTAAATCTGAGCGATGTATTCCGTGAGAAAACCTATATCGACGTCGTGGGAACCACCAAGGGAAAAGGATTCCAGGGCGTGGTTAAACGACATGGTTTTTCCGGAGTGGGCGGCAGAACTCATGGCCAGCACAACCGTGAAAGAGCACCGGGATCCATCGGTCAGTCTTCCGATCCGTCTCGCGTTTTCAAAGGCATGAAAATGGGCGGAAGAACGGGTAATCAGCGGGTAAAGATCAAACGGCTGGAAATAGTAAAGATAATACCCGAATCCAACCTGATCCTTATCAAAGGAGCAGTACCTGGACCCAAAAACCGTGTTGTTGAAGTGTACAATCACGAACAAAGATAATGGAACATAAACAGATGAATGTCAAAGTATTAAAGACGGACGGATCAGAAAGTGGCAAGGAGGTTTCTCTCGACCAGGCCGTTTTCGCCATTGAACCGAATGATCATGTGATCTATGAGGATATCCGGTCGTATCTGGCAAACCAAAGACAGGGTAATGCAAGTACCAAAGGACGCTCGGATGTCCGTGGAGGCGGCAGGAAAGCATACCGCCAGAAAGGTACCGGAATGGCCAGAAGAGGTTCCATCCGTTCAAACTTGCTCCGGGGTGGCGGGATCGTCTTCGGACCCAAACCGCGCGACTACAAGGTTGGAATTACCAGGAAAATGAAGCGCCTGGCCAGAAGCTCCGCCCTCACCTATAAAGTGCGCGACAATGCACTGCTGATTGTCGAAGATTTTAATTACGAAGTTCCCAGAACGAAATCCATTGTTGAACTGCTCGCGGCACTAGGCCTGGATGGGAAAAAAGTACTGATTCTCACCGGAGGCAGCAGGCCGATCGTTTACAAATCCGGTCGTAACATCCCCGGGATTACCGTCATGGAAGCGTTCAAGCCTGCCACGTATCACATCCTGGATGCCGAGGTTGTCATTATCCAGGAAAGCGGTCTCAGTGAGCTCGTCGACAGCATAAAAGGAAAGCCTGCGGAGGTTGAAGCATGAAAAGAGTTCTGATAAAACCCCTTATCACGGAAAAACTGACTGGCATACAGGAGCGTGAAAACAAGTATGCCTTTGAAGTTGATCGCCGGGCGACCAAAACCGAAATCCGCAAAGAAGTGGAAGCTTTGTACCCCGATGTGACCGTTACCGGAATCAACACAATGATCAATCCGGGCAAACCCAAGGGAAGGCATACACGCAAAGGGTTTATTGCCGGAAGAACACCCGCTACAAAAAAAGCCATCATCTCTGTCAAAAAAGGACAGGAGATCGATTTCTTTACTGAAATTTAAGTTAAAAGAGCATGCCGACACGCAAAGTCAAACCCATCACACCAGGTACCCGGCACCGTATTGCACCGGACTTTTCCGATGTCACTACCGATAAACCGGAGAAGTCGCTGATAGTGAAGCTTCATCGCACGGGCGGCCGGAACCACAGAGGCAAGATGACGGTCCGCCACATCGGCGGAGGCCATAAAAAGCGATATCGCATTATCGATTTCAAAAGGGACAAGTTTGATATTCCCGCAACGGTCAAGACCATTGAATACGACCCCAATCGTACGGCACGCATCGCTCTTGTAGCCTATGCTGACGGGGAAAAACGATATATCGTTGCTCCTGACAAGCTTCGGGTCGGTGACCGTATCGTAAGCGGGAAAAAAGTGGCTCCCGATACCGGTAATGCCATGCAGCTTGAAAACATCCCGCTTGGAACCGTAGTGCATAATATCGAGTATCATCCCGGTAAAGGCGGACAACTTGTCCGAAGTGCCGGCGCCGGAGCGCAACTTGTTGCGAAAACGGAAAAATATGTAACACTGAAAATGCCCTCGGGTGAAATACGGATGATCCAGGGGCGCTGTATGGCAACCATCGGAGTTGTCAGTAATCCGGATCACTTCAATGTAACCATGGCAAAAGCCGGCCGAAATCGCTGGAAAGGGATCCGGCCCACCGTCCGTGGAACCGTCATGAACCCGGTGGACCACCCCATGGGAGGCGGCGAGGGTAGATCTTCCGGCGGCCATCCGCGATCTCCGTGGGGCCAGATAGCCAAGGGCTTCAAAACTCGCAAAAAAAGAAAGCTCTCCTCCAAATTTATCGTTCGAAGAAGAAATCAAAAACAGTAAGGTATGCCTAGATCTCTAAAAAAGGGCCCCTATATCCACTATAAGCTGCAAAAAAAGGTCGACCATGCCAATGAGACCGGCAGCAAAAAAGTGATAAAAACATGGTCCCGAAGCTCAATGATTTCACCGGATTTTGTCGGCCTCACCTTTGCGGTGCACAATGGCAAACAGTTTGTCCCGGTGTATGTGACCGAAAACATGGTTGGCCACAAACTGGGTGAATTCTCCCCAACCAGACTATTTAAAGGACATCCTGTAAAGAAAGGAGATAAAAGGTAACAGACAATGGAAGAAACAGCTATATATACAGCCAGGGCGGTCCAGAAATATCTGCGTATTTCCCCGAGAAAAGTTCGTCTTGTTGCCGACCTTGTGCGCGGAGAACAGGTTGATGTGGCCATTACCCGACTCAGATTTGTAAACAAGAAAGCCGCTGCGTATGTCTCGAAAGTCATTAAATCTGCAGCAGCCAATCTTCGTGATCGTTTCGAAGACGAGCCTCTTGATAACGAGGATTTGATAATCCGGGAAATATATGTGGATGAAGGACCCACTTTAAAACGAATTCAACCGGCTCCCATGGGCAGGGCCCATCCTATCCGGAAGCGTTCAAGCCACGTCACCGTTGTGGTGACCAGAAAGGAAGTTGAAGTTGAAGATGAACCGAAAGTAAGTGAGGAATAGTTTTGGGACAAAAAGTTAATCCGATAGGCCTTAGACTGGGGATCATCCGGGGTTGGGACTCCAACTGGTATTCCGAAGATCAGATCCCCGAAAACCTCAGAGAAGATGAACAGCTTCGTTCCTATCTCCATGCCCGCCTGCGCAACGGCGGACTCTCCCGCGTTATCATTGAGCGCACACCCAAACGTGTTTTGCTTACCCTGATGACCAGCCGACCCGGTGTAATCATTGGCAAGGGTGGAGAACAGGTCGAATTGCTCCGTGAAGAACTTCGGAAAGTGACCAAAAAGGATGTGCAAATCAACATCAGTGAAATAAAGCGTCCCGAAACAGACGCCAATCTGGTAGCCCAGAACATTGCGCAGCAACTTGAGTCCAGAATCTCCTTCCGGAGAGCCATGAAAACATCCATGGCATCGGCTATGAGAATGGGGGCCCAGGGTATCAAAATTATGTGCTCGGGACGTTTGGGCGGAGCTGAAATGGCCCGAAAAGAGCAGTACAAGGAAGGCCGTATCCCGCTTCACACTTTCCGCGCAGATGTTGACTATGCCACGGCAACCGCGCAGACCATCTACGGCAGCATTGGTGTTAAAGTCTGGATCTTCAAAGGAGAAATCATCGGGGATGTAGACCTTGCCCCATCTGCCGTAACGGCAAAACCCGAGTCGGATGTACAGCAGGAAAAGCGTCGTTCCAAGCGCTCCAGAGGTGGACAGCGACGAAGAAAAAGAGCCGAATAGTAACGTCTTTAAACAGATATCATCATGTTAGAACCGAAAAGATTAAAGAGAAGGAAGGTTCATCGTGGCCGGATCAAAGGAAACACGGGGCGCGGGCATCAGCTCGCCTTCGGGGACTTTGGCCTGAAAGCACTGGAACCCAAATTCATAACCGCCCGTCAGATCGAGGCGTGCCGGATTGCCATAGCAAGAAGACTGCAACGGGACGGACAGACCTGGATTCGCATCTTTCCGGACAAGCCCATTACAAAAAAAGCTGCGGAAACACGTATGGGAAGCGGTAAAGGTGCATTGGACCATTTTGTAGCTGTAGTACACCCGGGACGTATTCTTTTCGAAATCACCGGTGTGTCCGAGGCCCTGGCACGGGATGCCATGCGCCTGGCCTCTTTCAAGCTTCCCATCAAAACAAAATTTGTCGTCCGGCGCAATTATGACGGACCATAAAGGAGCACAATCATGAAAGCCCACGAACTCAGAGATCTGTCAATAGCTGAGCTGGAAGCCCGAAAAAATGATGAAATAGAAGCGCTTCAAAAACTCTATTTCAACAAAGCGGTTGCCGGTCAGGTAGAGAGTCCTGCGACGATCAAAAACCATCGCAAGGAACTTGCACGGCTGAATACCATCATCCTGGAAAAAAAACGGGCTGAGCAGACTGAAGTTAAAGCATAAAGGATAACCAAAACATGAGCACGGAAACAACAGAACGCAAAAAGCGAAAGCAGCGAACCGGTCGGGTCGTCAGCAATAAAATGGATAAGTCCATTACAGTTGCCGTTGAAAGGCAGCTCAAACATCCGATATACGGGAAATTCATTACCAAAACCCGTAAACACATGGCCCATGATGAAAAAAATGAAGCCAATCCCGGTGATCTGGTTCGCATCATGGAAACCCGCCCACTGTCCAGAAAGAAGCGCTGGCGACTGGTTGAAGTTATTGAAAAAGCCAAGTAGCACGGCATACCCTTGTAAGATCTGAAAGCAATTAGCCATGATTCAAACACAATCCATACTAACCGTAGCCGACAACAGTGGTGCCAAGAAAGTGATGTGCATCAAGGTACTTGGTGACTCCAAAAGGCGTTACGCCCGTATTGGCGACCTGGTGGTCTGTTCTGTCAAATCGGCCATCCCCGGTGGAACCGTCAAAAAGGGAGAGGTTGTCCAGGCCGTACTCGTAAGAACAAAAAAAGAGTTCCGCAGAAAGGATGGCAGTTACATCCGGTTTGATGATAATGCCGCCGTCCTGATTAACAAGGACAGGGAGCCCATCGGAACCCGGATATTCGGACCCGTTGCCCGTGAACTGCGTGAAAAGAATTTCATGAGGATTGCCTCTCTGGCACCAGAAGTACTTTAATTCGAACCGAGATTATGCCACGAAAAAATAACAAACAAAAGAAATTACACGTCAAAAAAGGCGATACCGTTGAGGTGATTTCCGGTAACGAAAAAGGAAAAAGAGGCAAAGTCCTCCGTGTGTTTCCAACTCGTGAACGCGTATTGATCGAAGGGATCAATATGCGTACAAAACATCAGAAGCCAACCCAGGAAAATCCTCAGGGTGGCAGATTGAAAAGGGAAATGCCCATCCATGTCTCCAATGTGCTTCCGGTTGATCCGGTCAGCGACCAGGCAACGCGTGTTGGACGCTCCTGGGTCTCCGAAAGCGGGAAAGGCCGCTGGGTAAGAGTCGCCAAAGTGAGTGGTGAAACACTCGATAAATAGACAAACAGTGCAACATTATGGCAGAAGCAAGATTATATAAAGAATTCAAAGACAATATCGTCGGCAAACTTCAAAGCGAGTTCAAGCTGGGTAATACTCTCGCAGTTCCCAAACTGACGAAAATTGTGGTCAATGCCGGGGTGGGTGAAGCCGTCGCCGACCGGAAGGTCCTCGATGACGTTGCCAAAAATATGGCTCTGATCACCGGCCAGAAACCGATTCTGACAAAAGCCAGAAAATCGATTTCAAACTTCAAACTCAGAGAAGGCATGCCCATCGGCTGTAAAGTGACATTGCGGGGGCGAATCATGTACGAGTTCCTGGATCGGCTCATCAACCTGGCAATACCCCGGACACGCGACTTTCAAGGTGTTTCTGACAAGGGATTCGACGGTCGGGGCAACTATTCCATGGGTATAACCGAGCACTCGATCTTCCCGGAAATCGACACGGATAACCTGGATCGAATCCATGGTCTTGACCTTACCTTCGTCACCACCGCAAAAAGTGATGAACAGGCTTACCAGCTTCTCAAGCACTTTGGAATGCCTTTTGTAAAACGCACTAACTAACTGGTACTTATGGCAAAAAAATCCTGGATAGCAAGAAACGAGAAGCGTAAAAGAACGGCGGAAAAATACGCCCGCAAACGCAAAGAACTCAAGGAAGCAGGTGACTACGAAGCACTGCAGAAACTTCCAAGAGACGCCAGCCCCACCCGCATCCGCAAACGCTGTTCACTAACCGGCAGAAGCAGGGGATATGTGGGGACTTTTGGTATCTCACGCATCAAATTCCGCGAACTGGCCTCCGAAGGTAAGATCCCCGGAGTTAAGAAATCCAGTTGGTAACCCTTAATACGCACAATGTATCATGACTGATCCCATTTCCGACTATCTGACCCGCATTCGAAATGCCCAGCAAGCCGGTCACCGCCGGGTTGACATTCCTGCATCGAAAATGAAGCGGGCTATCACCCGCATACTGCAGGACAAGGGCTATATTCAGCGGTTCCTGGATATCGATGATAACCAGCAGGGTGTGCTTCGCATATTCTTGAAGTATGACCATTACGGATTGCCGGTCATAAAGAAAATGACACGTATATCCCGACCCGGACTCCGCAAGTATTGTGGTGCCGAAGAAATTCCCAGGGTGCATAACGGGCTTGGAATTGCCATTATGACCACCTCCAGGGGAGTCATGACCGACAAGGAGGCAAGAAAACTCCGGCTCGGTGGCGAAATCCTCTGTCACGTCTATTAAAAAAACATTCTTACTATGTCTCGAATAGGAAACATGCCGGTACCTCTGGCAAAAGGAGTTGAGTTTTCCATTGACCCTTCCAACAAAGTCACAGTAAAAGGGGCAAAGGGAATGCTTTCACTTCAGGTAGACCCGCGAATCAAAGTAGAAGCAAAGGATCGTGAAGTGGTTGTAACCCGCCAGTCAGAGGACAAGAACATCAGGGCGCTTCATGGTTTATACCGTGTCCTTATATCCAACCTTGTGACAGGTGTCACAGACGGGTTCAAGAAGGAGTTGGAGATCATCGGGGTAGGCTATCGCGCCATGCTGAATGGAAACATCCTTGAGCTGACA
>SLHZ01000069.1 GCA_007135895.1 Balneolales bacterium
CGGGTGTCTGCATTCCTTTGAGGATACGTATCTTCTTACCATTTGAAAGATCATGGAAATAGACGACCGGCGGGGGTTGGGCGTCGGCGCCATAATGCGGACTCCGGGTGTGTCTGGTGACGCCCCATCGGCCATCCGGTGAAACCGCGTAATCACTGACCGGATAGCGGTTTCGCGTGAGCCGTCGGACCTCCTTCTTCTCCGGATCAAAAACAAAAAGCCGGCTCGGCTTGAAGGTCAGTGTATCCTCAATGACAAGGGTGTTGTCTTTGCGCTCCTTGCGCTGCGATTCGATCAGCAGATCCCCTTCCTGACTCACGAAAACGATGCGTCCGTCATCGAGTTGTTGTATATTGCGAATTCCCTCGTCAAACGTATGCACTTCATAAGGTTCGCCACCATTGAGGTTGAGAGCCCAAAGCTTCTTCCCTTCATCGCGTGTTGAGAGGAAATAGAGGATCTCGCCGTCCTTTGAGAAAAAAGGATTTCGGTCCGATTCTTCCGACCGTGTGAGCCGGATGGTGAGAAAAGCGTCATGGTCGGATTCGGCACTGCCACCATGGTTATTTCCCGGGTTCCTGCCCTGACTTCTATCCGGGTTTCTTCCTGAAGTCTTGCCGCTTCCGCTCTGGCTGCGGTCGAGTCGGGTGAGATAGAGATCGGTTACCTTGCGGTCCTTTTCCGTGGAATTGCGGGACTTGACCCATGCGACCGATTTGCCGTCGGGAGAAAGGACGAACTGGCTGGCTGATTCCTGGTTGACAATATCATCGGGGGTCCAGTGACGGTTGCTTGTGGCGGAAAGCGCCGTTCCTGTTGATAGCATAGTCCCTGTGATGAAAATCAAAAGAATAAGCTGGTATTTCATAAACTGGTACTTCATACCGCACGATTGGGAAGAGGGGAGGTGTTGTTTTTCCATGGCGCCAAACATTTCAATGGGTGTTGATTACTGTGATCATCCAGTCTTTGCGAATCACATGAATAAAGTAACCCATTTTTCGAAAACAGCCTTGGGGGATTTTGCATGCTTTTTGGGTTTTTCAGGGATATTATGCCCCTGGCATGAATGATTACAGGGTATTGCGATGTTTAGGAACGTAGAAACGAAACCGCTATCGATTGCTCCCATGAAGATCACCGGAATCCATCATATCGAAAAGGAATTGCCGTCACTGGATGCCATAAATACCCACTCCAAATCGTAATCAATAACATCGTTACTATGGCCTTTTTCGACCCCAATGACGAATATCTGAATTTTGACGCGATCACGAATCCGCATGAGGACCAACCCATCCTGGAAAAGGGTGCGAAAATAGAGGAGGCCGACGGGGTCGTGATTCTAATCCATGGCCGCGGTGCCACAGCGGAAAGTATTTTTGCCCTGTACAACAAGATCGGTAAACTTGATCCGGACTTGCCTGGCCGGTTCAGCTGGTTTGCACCACAGGCCCGCAGTAACTTCTGGTATCCCTACTCTTTCGTCACACCCATTGAAAAAAACCGCACCTGGCTCCCTTCGGCCCCCAGCAAAATCGATGAACTGGTGCAACGAAGTCTTGATGCCGGTGTGCCCGGTGAAAAAATTATGCTGGGAGGTTTTTCGCAGGGAGCCATCCTTTCGAGCGAATATGCGGCTCGCAACGCCAGACGATACGGCGGGGTGCTGGCACTCAGCGGCGGACTTATGGGGGAAACCCTTGACAGGAAACGTTACCAGGGATCCATGAAAGGAACACCCGTATTTCTGGGTTGCAGTGATCATGATCCTTTTATCCCTGAGAAACGCGTGCACGAATCCGCCGAAGTATTTCGCGAGATGGAGGCTGACGTGACCAAAATTATTTATCCGGGTCTTGGCCACAATGTCAATGACGATGAGATGCGTTATTTTCGACGCATGCTGAAAGGGCTGATGCATTAACTATTTCGATTGAAGTAGGGCACCAGACCCGTTTTAAGGTGAACTCCGTTCTGTTAGTCCGGTCTGCATCCAAATTTTTCGACATAATTCAAATATTGCCAGTGGAGTTCATTCACTGGACAATTTTTGGAAAACACAAAGAAAAACCGGTGCTGTCCGGAATCTGCACACATTCGATCAAAAACTATTCGGTCGAATCTGATTTCTGCGTAGATTACAGTTTCGAAACCAATAAAAAAAAGGTTCTCGTCAGGTGGTCTGGACGCCTGGGGGGGTAGAAAAAAATGCCCGGCAGGTGAAAGTATGCCCGCCAGGATGTCTGAGTGTCTGGCGGTAAAAAATGTCCGTAAGGATGTCTGGATGTCTGGCGGGTGGAAAAAGATGCCCGGCAGGTGAAAGTATACCCGTCAGGATGTCTGAGTGTCTGGCAGGAGAAAATATTCCCGGCAGGAGGAAAGTATGAATTGCAGTGACGAAAGAAAGATATTCGAGGTTGTCAACCCGGCCAGCGAAAAAGTGATCGGGCGGTTTGAAGGGATGACCCGGGAAGAGATGTGGGAGGCCGTGGATCAGTCGCACGGAACCTGGCTCAAGTGGCGGCGTACCGGGTTTGGTGAACGCTCCCGGCTGCTGAAAAAAGCCGGCGCATTGCTATCGGAACGAGCCGAAGAATACGGCAGACTCATCACCGCCGAGATGGGCAAGACCTTCCGGTCAGCTGTGGCCGAAGTGCAGAAGTGCGCCTGGGTTTGCGATTATTATGCCGAACATGCCGAAGATTTTCTGGCCGAAGAGGCGGTCCTGACCGATGCCGAGGAGAGCTTTGTCACCTGTCAGCCTATCGGAACGGTCTTGGCCGTGATGCCCTGGAACTTCCCTTTCTGGCAGGTTTTTCGTTTTGCCGCACCGGCACTTATGGCAGGAAATGCTGCTTTGCTCAAGCATGCGGGCAATGTCCCGGGTTGCGCACGGGTCATCGAAGGGGTGTTCCGGGAAGCCGGTTATCCCGAAAACCTGTTCCGGAGTCTGCTGATTTGTTCGGGATGGGTGGAGGAGTTGCTGGAGCACAAGTATATCGCTGCCGCCACGCTTACTGGCAGCGGACCGGCCGGCAGTGCCGTTGCTTCCAAGGCAGGGGAGATGCTCAAGAAAACCGTACTGGAGCTGGGGGGAAGCGATCCCTATGTGATACTTGAGGATGCCGATCTGGCCGAAGCGGCCTCGGTCTGTGCTGCCAGCCGGCTCATCAACAACGGCCAAAGCTGTATAGCCGCCAAACGCTTCATTGTAGTAGAGGAAGTCAGTGAAGAGTTTACCCGCCTGTTCGCTGCCGAAATGAAGAAAGCCGTCATGGGCGACCCGATGGACGATCACGTGACGCTGGGACCGCTTGCACGCGAGGATCTGCGGGATGAATTGCACGATCAGGTCCACCGATCCGTATCCGCGGGTGCCCGCCTGTTGATGGGTGGCGAGATACCCGGGCAAAAAGGATACTGGTATCCGCCAACGGTTCTTACCGGTGTTACTCCGGGAATGGCTGCTTTTGACGAAGAACTCTTTGGTCCGGCCGCCGCCATAATCACCGCTCAGGATGAGAAAGAAGCTGTTGAACTGGCAAACCGGTCGATCTTTGGCCTGGGAGCCGCGGTTTTTACACGCGACATCCGCCGCGGCAGGCGTATTGCCGCCGAAGAGCTTGAAGCCGGATCCTGTTTTGTCAACCAGATGGTAAGTTCCGATCCGCGCCTGCCTTTCGGGGGAA
>SLHZ01000207.1 GCA_007135895.1 Balneolales bacterium
GGCTCCACCACTACATCGCCAAACCCTGGACCAGGCAAAATCTCCTGGAAGTAGCCACCGGTCTGCTGACCGATTACGTCATTGATGAGGAAGAGGACCTGCTGCCTTTCATGAGTACCCTGGATGCCGCCAAAATATCCGAAGCCATCAGAACCCGCCGGATGGCCGATGAATAAAACCGGGAGGAAAACCGCATTCCCATGATACTGACATTTGCCAAAAACTGGCTCCAGGATCCGACTCGTATCACCAGGCAGATAGCCGAATACCTGGAACATTCAACAGAGTTTGCTTCCGAGGTTGTGACCCGTGACAAAGATGAGAAATTCGTTCTGGAAGGTGAACTCAACGATTCGGTCTACATCCTGCTCGAAGGAACGGTACAACTGTCCAAGACAGACCCCAACGGCCGGACCATCGTCATTGACTGGCTGCGACCCGGGGCCCTGGTTGGACTGATCTCCTTCGTCACCGGTGAGCCGGTACTTACCTCGGCAATAGCGGCAGCACCATGCCAGGCCATCCGCATGAATGAAACCGACTTCATGAATCTGCAGAAAGGCAAGAGCAAAGTCGCCCAACTGGCACAACAGCTTATCATCGGCAATTTGATCGACCGTTATCACCATGTGGTATCGGTGCATGTGGAGCTGGAAAGTATCAACGCAACGCTCGAAAAAGAACGTAATCACCTCAGGGAGGCACTCAAGCAGCTGGAAGAAACCCAGCACAGACTTATCAGCCAGGAAAAGATGGCGACTCTCGGTCAGCTGGTGGCCGGCATTGCGCACGAAATCAACAATCCGGCGGCCGCCATGCTTCGCTCTTCAGACAACCTGCTGGGTTATCTGCCCCGGATCATTCACAAAGCCGATCCAACACAGGAGCACTTCTTTCTGGACTTTTTTGAGGCTGGTTTGCGTAGAAAACTTCGCAATTCCGATGAACAGCGCAAGAAACTGCGTGAGTGGGAATCCGATTATCCCGACCTTCCACGAAGTTTGCTCCGGAAAATCACATCCATGAACGACGAAGCACTCGACGTTGTGAGGAAAATGCTGGGGGACCGGCCCGGTAACCTCGAAAGAGACCGGCTGGAGAACGTAATACTGTTCTACGAAATCGGCTACTTCCTGAAAAACTTGCAGTCCAGCACCCGGCGCATCGGTGAAATTGTATCAAGCCTGAAAAGCTACAGCCGGCAGGATAAGGGGAAATATGAGAATACCGATATACGGGACGGGTTGAACGACACCCTGCTTCTGCTGTCCAACCGCCTCAAAAAAATCGATGTAATTCTCAATTTCTCGGATATCCCGAGCGTGAACGTTATTTCCGGTGAAATCAACCAGGTCTGGACCAATATCATCATCAATGCCTGTGATGCCATGCAGGACCGCGGGGAGCTGATCATATCCTGTGATCATGATGAACGCAACGTCCGGGTATCCATTCGTGACAACGGTCCGGGCATTAATCCCGCTTACCTGCATGAAATTTTCCGGCCCAATTTTACGACCAAACAAAAAAACAGCAGTTTCGGACTCGGACTCGGGCTGGCGATCTCACAACAGATCATACAAAAACACGGTGGCCGGATTAAAGCCCGCAACGTCGGGCAAGGTGGGGCCGAATTCACCGTATACCTGCCAATCTGACCTGTGCAGTCAAAAGCGGGGTTCCACAATCATCCTCATTTTACGGTTTGTTTTTTATCCATTTTCCTTCATATTAAAGTGATCTTCCCCGTAATGATATTCAACATGCCGCCATATCATCATTATGCCGTATCATCAATTCATAAATATGCGCGGTACCCTGTCATCCTGTTTTAATACTTTCTTGTAAGGGCCGGAAGGCCGATAATGTCAACCCAAAATCTCTGGAGAACAAATTATGAATCATCCCGAATGGGTAAAACATGAAGAGCTGAAAAAGTGGGTGGAAGAAATTGCCACTCTCACCCAACCCGATAATGTGGAATGGTGTGACGGTTCACAGGAGGAAAACGACCGTCTGTGCCAGGTGCTTGTGGATGGTGGTACTTTTATCAAACTCAACGAAAAGAAAAGACCCGGCAGTTATCTGGCCTTCTCCGACCCGTCGGACGTGGCCCGGGTTGAGGACCGTACGTTCATATGCAGCAAACGCAAAGCCGATGCCGGCCCCACCAACAACTGGATGGATCCCGACGAGATGAAGGAGAAACTCGGCAAGCTGTATGAGGGCTGCATGAAAGGCCGTACGCTCTATGTCATTCCCTTCAGCATGGGCCCCATAGGCTCACCCATCTCCCACATCGGAGTGGAAATCACCGACTCGGCCTATGTCGTGGTCAACATGCGTATCATGACACGCATGGGCAAAAAAGTCATGGAAGTACTCGGAACCGACGGCGACTATGTCAAATGCCTGCACTCAGTGGGAGCACCGCTTCAGGAAGGCCAAAAGGATGTAATCTGGCCTTGCAACGACGAAAAGTATATCGTCCACTTCCCGGAAGAGCGCTCCATCATGTCCTTCGGAAGCGGTTATGGCGGCAACGCCCTGCTGGGCAAGAAATGTTTCGCCCTGCGCATTGCCTCCACCATGGCCCGTGACGAAGGATGGCTGGCAGAACACATGCTCATTCTCGGGGTCGAATCACCCAAGAAGGAAAAACACTACGTGGCCGCCGCCTTCCCGAGCGCATGCGGAAAGACCAACTTTGCCATGCTTATTCCTCCCAAGGAGATGAGCGGCTGGAAGGTAACCACGATCGGAGATGATATCGCCTGGATCAAAAAAGACAAAAAAGGTGTCTTAAGAGCCATCAATCCCGAATCGGGATATTTTGGCGTGGCTCCGGGCACCAACATGAAGTCGAACCCCAACGCGATGGCCTCCGTCAGCAAAAACTCCATCTTCACCAACTGTGGCCTTACCGAAGACGGAGATGTCTGGTGGGAAGGCATGACCAAGGAGCCTCCGGCCAATATGACCACCTGGAAAGGGGAGAAATACGTTCCCGGTTCCGGCCAGCTCGCCGCTCATCCCAATGCGCGTTTCACGGCACCGGCCGCCCAGTGCCCCTCGATCGACCCACAGTGGGAAGATCCGGCCGGGGTTCCCATCTGTGCCTTTATCTTCGGTGGAAGACGCAGTACGGCCGTACCCCTGGTCTACCAGTCCGCAAACTGGAATTTCGGTGTATACATGGCGGCAACGATGGGCTCTGAAATGACCGCCGCCGCCGCCGGAACCCTCGGCAAAGTCCGCCGTGACCCGTTTGCCATGCTTCCTTTCCTGGGATACCACATGGCCGACTATTTCAACCACTGGCTGCAGATCGGACGCGAGCTGCCCAACCCGCCGCGTATCTTCGGCGTGAACTGGTTCCGCACCGACGAAAACGGCAATTTCCTGTGGCCCGGTTTCGGCGACAACATGCGCGTACTCAAGTGGGTCGTGGAGCGAATCAGCGGCAAGGCCTTCGCTGTTGAAAGCCCCCTTGGCTGGATGCCCCGCTATGAGGATATCGACTGGAGCGGTCTTGAGGAGTTCACCGAAGACAAGTTTAATGAGCTCATGAGTATCGACCGTGAAATCTGGAAACAGGAAGTCCTCGGACACGAAGAGCTCTTTTCCAAGCTCTATGACCGTCTGCCGAAAGAGTTCCTTTTCATGCGCGA
>SLHZ01000017.1 GCA_007135895.1 Balneolales bacterium
AAAAAAAAACGGTTGCTGTGACCGTCAGATTGTTCGGTCAGAGACCACCCGCAACAGAACTGAAAAAAAAGCAATAGAACGAAAAATCAGGTGTGGTGAAAGCCCTGGCTATTTCAGCACCGAAATCAGTGACAACAGTTCTTTCGACTCCGCGGCAATTTCTTCGTTTTCATTTTTCAGGAGTTTGATAAACTTGTCATCTTCCGTTTTTCCGCGGACAGCTTCAAAATCAGCATCGGGGTCTGCATCAATGCCGTAGCTGATTCGACTGCTGGGGTCGTATTCTTTGGCCGCATCATGACAGATCATATTGTTGCCTTTGACAGCTTCTTTTTCCCAGGCTTTAATGATTTCACCAATCGTTTCGGCATCCCATTCCTCCACACTCCTGCCCAGTCTTTTTTCCAGCAGACGTGCACACCAGGCCCATGCATCATCATCATAGCCACCGGCAATTCCCTGCAAGGTTTTTTCAAGATCCTGCAGATCCCGGAACTTTCCGGCTGCAATATCAGCGAGCAGGCCTTCATAGACATGATGCGGCATCAGCATTCCGGAAGCATCAACCCACCGCTCACTCGCCCGGTCAGAGTCGTATCGCAATGCTTTTTTAACAGCCTCCGCACCGGCCTTGGGAAGCAGAGGAGCGAGACGCTTCTTCAGTTGCCTGCCGAAGAAGATCTTGAGTGCGATTTCATAATATTTGGCACAGGTCTTCAGCAAGAGTCGTTTGATATGGACACCTTTGTGGAAGACAAATTCCTGTTCTCTCGAAGCCTCGCTTCGCAGACGGTCCATAACGGCCACCGCATCCACCACCTTGCCCATCAGATAGGGGTTGTAAAGATCGAAATGGATCTGGTCGAATTTTTCTGGATCCTTCCGGCGATCACGGGCCGGCCATTTGTCACTGTCACGCCGGGTTCCCACCGTAAACAGGTTCATGGCCGGTGTCAGGACAGATTTACCCCCCACTTCATTGATATAGGAAAACGGAAATACGGAAGCATCCATCTGGGTACTGTGCTTGCCAATCACCGCCGTAAAGGGACCAACGTGTATCGGCCAGGCCATATAGGAAAAAGACCCGGTCTTCACACCGCGCTCCAGAACACCCTGGTGCAAGGGCCCCAGCTTGTACATGTGGTTGCTCTGGTTTGTTCCGCTGCCCACATTCAGGAAGGACATGATCGCGGCAATCAACAGGGTGGACTTATGGTGCGTCACACTGTAGGGCCCTGCAAAAATACTTACGGCTTCCCCGTGAAAACCTTCGCAGTTGGCGAAAAACGCCGAATGCTCCGCTGAAAACTGCTTGCCTATCTGCACACCCTGTCCCACAAAACAGTGGTTCAGAATAGCTCCGGAGTCCACTTCGGAACCCGACTGGATAATGAAGTTCCGGGCAATCACCCCGGCTCCGATATGAATGGGTGCCCCGGAATTACTGGCCAGGGTTCCCTCTTCAAGGTGACGGGCATTGGATATACGCGCGCCGGGTCCAACAAGTACATTTCGGATGACACCGGTATCTCGTATTTCAGCACCGGAAGCAATGGTACCTCGATCCGATTTTCGACCCTCGGCATAATTTCCGATCATGTCCCGCAGCGTGACATGTACCTTATTATCGTGGCGGGCTGTCGCCATAATATAGGCGATCTGGGAAGTCAACCGGTCATAGATCATTACTTCCCGGCCTCCGGCTTCATTTAGCACCGAAATCTCAATCCCGTTTCCAAAAGCAGAGCTTCCCGACATGGCGATAGTGCCGACATTACGGATAATCGAACCGCTTTGCACATGATATCGGGACAAAAACTGTACGGAAGCCACAAACACATCGTCCTCGAGAATGGTGTCATGCAGCGTGGTATTGTACACCCCGCAGGCAACGGTCTCTCCTTCCTCAAGATCAATGGATCCTTCGAAAATTCCCAGGCAGTTCCGGCCGGAAAAATAGACATTTCTCACCCTCTCGGGCTGAAATCCATTGGTTACCAGCACCAAGTCCCAATTCTCCGCCAGACAGCCATTCTTTTTCAGAATGACCAGCTCGTCATTGTTCAGGTTTCTGTAGTTCATGGCACTCCGATCGTTTTGGTTTACATATTCGGTTCTTTTGGGTTTCTGCTTTTGCAGAATTATGCAGATTTATTGCTTTGCTCTTTTTCGGCTTGATTCCGAAGGAAGTATCAGAACTCCGGGAAGCGGTTCAGGGCATGCTGTTCAATATCCTTGAAATACTTGACCGTGCCGACCTTGAGCTCCATCGTTGCCTCCTCATCACATACAATAATTCCCTTACGATGAAGCTGAAGCATGGAGGCGGTCCACATGTGATTAACCCCTTCTTCAATCATTTTGCGCAATGCCCGGGCCTTTTTGATGCCACTAACCAGGATGACCACCGTCCCTGCATCCATCACCGTTCCTACCCCGACGGTAAGTGCGGTTTTGGGAACCCGGCTCACATCTCCGTCGAAGAATCGTGCGTTGGCAACACGGGTATCATAGGTCAGTGTCTTGACACGCGTTCGTGACGAGAGTGAAGATCCGGGTTCGTTGAAGGCGATGTGACCATCTTCACCGATGCCCCCCAGAAACAGGTCAATGCCGCCAGCCGCCTCTATCTTGTCTTCGTAATCCTGGCACTCCTGAAAGAGATCCTCAGCATTTCCGTTGGGTATGTTGATCTGCTCCGGTGGAATATCAATATGGCTGAAAAGATGCTTCTGCATAAAATAGTGATAACTGTGCGGATGATTCTCAGGCAGGCCCACATACTCATCCATATTGAAGGTCACCACATGACGAAACGAGACCTGCCCCTCCTGATACAGCTTTACGAGCGCCTGGTAGGTGCCAATGGGGGAAGATCCCGTTGGCAGCCCCAATACGTAGGGTTTATCAGCGGTCGGATTGGCCTTGTTGATTTTGTGGGCAATGTACTGAGCCGTCCACTGGCTCATGGCGTCATAATCGTCAAAAATCAGATTTCTCATAAAGTAAAGCTCCTGAATAATTAATTACGTGTTGTTTTTTAATATGATACGGGCATCGGCAGCAAAGCTTCCCTTACCCTCTTCCAATATAATCAGCGGGTTGATGTCCAGCTCTTCGATCTGCGGACACTCGGCGGCAAGCTGTGAAAGCCGGCCAATGCATTCACGTACCGACGCCATGTCACGGGCGGCCCGGCCACGGAAAGAACCAAAGAGCGCTGAGCCCTTCAGTCCGGAAATCATCCTTTCAATCGTAGCCGGATCAACCGGCGTCACGCCAAAACGGACATCCTTGAGCAGCTCAACGAAAACACCGCCCAGCCCGAACATGACAACCGGACCAAAAACCCGGTCATGCTTCAGGCCCAGGATCACCTCTTCTCCGGCCGGTATCATCTTCCGCATCATAATCCCCTTGATCCGGGCATCCGGCACAGAATCACCGATACGTTTCATCATCTGATCAAACTCCAAAGCGGCCTGGTCGGGCGTGGCTACATCCAGCACCACTCCGCCTACGTCAGTCTTGTGGACAATATCATCCGAAATAACTTTCATCACAACCGGACAGCCGGTCTCGGCAGCAAACGTACGGGCTTCTTCTGCCGATTGTACCACCTTGCTCTCCAGAATGGGAAGGCCGTAGGCACGCAAAACCTCGGAG
>SLHZ01000229.1 GCA_007135895.1 Balneolales bacterium
AATATTTTCATCAGTCTGGGCATGATCGCTTTCCTTGTGCCGTTCGTGATTTTCGGGTATGCCGGAATCGGCCTGGCGGTACTACTTCACGAAGGCAGTACGCTGGTGGTGGTGCTCAATGCCCTTCGGCTGCTTGGTTATCGGCATGAAAGTGTTTATCCGGAGAGTGCTTCCTTGACGATGGCCACGGCTTCTTCCTGAATTTTTTTCAGGTGATCCCTGTCACGAAAACTTTCCGCGTAGATCTTGTAGATATCCTCGGTGCCGGATGGCCGGGCCGCAAACCAACCGTTCTCTGTCTCCACCTTGAGTCCGCCGATTGCTGCATTGTTGCCGGGAGCCCGGGTCAGTTTATGCAGGATGGGTTCACCGGCCATGGTATCGGCTTTAATCTGATCGGGTGAAAGGCTGGCGAGGATCTTTTTTTCCTGCGGGGAAGCGGGGGCGTCCATTCGTTCGTAGACCGGACTGCCGTGTTTGTTCTCGAGGCTTTGGTAGTGTTCGGCCGGATCTTTCCCGGTCTTGGCGGTTATTTCGGCTGCCAGGAGGTTGAGGATGAAACCGTCCTTGTCGGTTGACCAGGCTCTGCCGTCGAACCTGAGGAACGAAGCCCCGGCGCTCTCTTCCCCGCCAAAACCGCAGGATCCGTCCAGAAGTCCCTCCACAAACCATTTGAAACCGACCGGAACTTCCGACAGGGGCCGTTCCAGCGACCGGGCCACACGGTCGATCATGCTACTGGAGACCAGTGTCTTGCCGATAGCGGCATCCTTGCGCCATCCGGGCCTGTTGCGGAAAAGGTAGTTGATGGCTACGGCCAGGTAGTGGTTGGGGTTCATCAGTCCGGCACTCCGGGTTACAATACCGTGCCGGTCATAATCGGGGTCGTTGCCGAAAGCAATATCGAATCGCTCCTTGAGTCCGATCAAACCGGCCATCGCGTAGGGCGAAGAGCAGTCCATCCGGATCTTCCCGTCTTTATCGACGGTCATGAAAGAAAAGCGGGGATCGGTATCGGGGTTCACTACTTCGATCTTCATATTGAAATAGTCGGCCATCGGCTCCCAATATGCCACACCGGCTCCCCCCATGGGGTCGACACCGATATGCAGACCGGCCTTGGATATGGCTTCCATGTCAACGACCGAGCCAAGCTGGCTGATATAGGGCATCATCATATCGGCGGCACGCACATGATCGCGTTTGAGAGCCTGTTCATAGGGGATGCGTTTCACACTTTTCAGACCATCATCCAAGAGCTTGTTGGCCTGATTCTGGATAACAGTGGTAATGTCGGTCCCGGCCGGTCCGCCTGATGGGGGGTTGTACTTGAAACCGCCATCGGAGGGTGGGTTGTGAGACGGTGTAATCACAATACCGTCGCTGCGCTGATCCTTGTTATCGTGATTAGTGCTCAATATGGCATGGGAGATCACAGGCGTGGGGGTGTAGCCAAAGCCTTCCTGATAGAAAAGGCTCACATCATTGGCAGCGAGTACTTCGATGGCCGTGATCAGTGCCGGTTCGGAGAGGGCATGGGTGTCGATACCTATGAAAAGTCCGCCGTTTATGCCTGCTTTTTTCCGGTAATCGGCCACTGCCTGGGATATGGCCAGGATATGATCCTCGTTGAAGCTGTCTTTTATTGAAGAACCCCGGTGGCCGGATGTGCCGAACTGGACTCGGTGAAGGGGATTGGACGAATCAGGCCGACGGGTGTAATAGGCCGATACCAGGCGGGGAATGTTTTCCAGGATGTGGTGCGGGGCTTTTTTCCCTGCTAGTTCATGCAATGCCATAAATGATGTCAGGTTATATTGTTCCGGAGTAAGATCCTTGTTTGTAAAAATGGAAGAAATGGGTAGGTTGTCTAACGGAAGAAATGGGAAGGTCGTCAAATGGAAGAAATGGGAAGGTCACCTCTGACAAACCATAATCTCAAAGACAAACCATAATTTCAAAGATGTAGCGGAAGAATGTCAAAATCAAATCCTTTTATTCCGGCCGGAATCTTGGCCGGAGCTCGGTGTGGAAAAGTTGGTGGCTTCGGAATGGACGTTCCTATCGGAATCCTCCGGGATATTCCGGTCGGTAACCTTAGTGGAATTCTTGCCGGGGTCCTGTTTGCTGTGCTTGCCGCTTGTTCGGGACCATCCGGTGTTTTTTTTCCCGCCGAGCCGGATGTCCGCGTGCTGATCCTTCACACGGTGGATGAAATTGATTTCCGAACCGGCGGCCCATTGACCATTGCGACAGATGCCGACACGGTTGTGATCGATGAAGATGAGGTCATGACGTTTACCCTGCGCAAGGAGAGAGACAGGGTGGCGCTCTATCGGAATCGTGCCGGCATGAAACCCGGTCAGGCTTCGCAGAAGCTTGTCAGGGCCTCCGGGTCCATGCGTCTCCGGAGCGGCGACGGGTTTACCATCAACGATGTTCCCTATGGAATCGGCTGGTGGTGGGGCGGTACCGAAGACCGTGATTACCGGGGAGAGCTGCACATTTACCCCAACGAAATGGCGATGCTCGATGTGGTGCTGACACTGCCCATGGAAACCTATCTGAAAGGGGTGATCCCCTATGAAATCGGACCCGACTCACCGCTTGAAGCACTCAAGGCCCAGGCGGTGGCGGCGCGGACTGAAATTGTTCAGACGCTGGTGACCGGGAAGTACCGGACACCGCATTACGATGTCTGTGCCGATGTGGAGTGTCAGGTCTACGGTGGCAATTCGCGTCGTTCGACCCGGTCCGACTCGGCGGTTGTGCTTACGCGTGCCGAGATCCTGCTGTACCATGGCAATGTCATTGACGCCTACTACGCCTCCAATTGCGGTGGGAAGTCGGAGCGTGTGGAAAAAGTCTGGCCCTGGCGCGGCGGACCGCAGCCCTACCTTGATTCGAGGTACGATATGGAGGAGATACCCCCTGATCTGGCCGATCCGCAGACTGATATCATGACCTGGCTTCGGGAACCTCCGGAGTCCTGGTGCAATCCGTATATACACACCGATCTTCCGACGTGGAGCAAAGCCAATTTCCGCTGGCGAAGAGAAATAGGTCCGGCCGATTTTGATCCGTCATTTGCCGGAACCGACTCGCTTGATATTGTGGAACGGGGCGAGTCGGGTCGCATTCACCGACTGAGGGTATGGATCGACGGGGAGGCCCGTGATCTTGACTTCGAACTGGCCATTCGCCAGATGGTGGTGCCACCGCTGCGCAGCTCGGCTTTTGTCTTCCACCGGACCGATACGGTCTGGGTGTTTGAAGGGGCAGGGTGGGGACACGGAGTGGGCATGTGCCAGAGCGGAGCAGTGACCCAGGCAAATCGTGGCCGCGATTACCGCCGGATACTGGATCATTACTTCCCGGGAACCGACCGGCAGGTTTCGTTCCCGTAAGCAGATGTCAGAATGTGATGCGTAAGTCACACTGGCATAAGAAGGCAGGATGGTGGAACGGGTATCCAAACTTTTCAAAGATTTTTTACATGGAATTCGGTATATTCTGCCCGAGCGCTTTCTTCACATAATCATCATACAAAAGCGCTTTTATTATTAATACGACACAATGACCGGACGGGATAACCCTGTCGCCAAGTTGTATTGAAAACATTAGAGATACCCGGGCCTGACGGTGTGCAGCGATAGCCAGTTCGGCCCC
>SLHZ01000127.1 GCA_007135895.1 Balneolales bacterium
AAATTCTTCGAATTCGTCAAAAATGTCAGGGAAATGGGCATCACCGTGCCGATCATCCCGGGCCTCAAGCCCGTCACCACACTCCGGGAGATCGAGGTACTTCCCGAAATATTCCATCTGACATTCCCCGAAGAGCTGATGAAGGAGTTGAAAAAATGCAAAACCCACGCCGAGGCCAAAGATACCGGTGTGGAATGGGCAATACATCAAAGCAGGGAACTCATCGCCGCCGGCGCTCCGGTCCTGCACTATTACACCATCAGTAAGGCCGATGCCACCTACCGTATCGCCCAACAGGTGTTTTGAGAGGTGGAGTTTCCCTTAAGGAGATTTCAATTCTCATTATGACTTTGGCAATGGCTTAAAAGTGTTTTTGCTTCTTAACAGAAAAAAGACCGCCCAAATTTGAGAAGAAAAGCGTAAATTTGGCGGGTCATTTGAGTACTTCTTGCCGTTTATCTCTGCGGTTACTTGGAGTAAGTGGATCATGCGGGTTCTGCACAACAGCGGGTCTCAGCGAGTGCTTCGCACCATGGCCTGCTACCATGGCCTGCTGGTGAATATGGCCAAAGAGTTTAGACATGACAGGCAGAGAATGGTGGCAATCCGTATCCATCAAAACTCAAACTATTCCTCGGAGAACTTTGTTATATCCGGGGTCAACCGTATATCCACCAAACTTATATAGAAAGAAATCATGACCGTACCGGCCAACAACGAAGCAAATAATACCAAAATGAGCACTCCCGATACCTCCAAGACTACCAACATGTCCGACAGCACCAATATCTCTGACGCCAACAATATTTCCGGTGCAAATGCTGCCTCCAGCGCCCCGGATACCTCCGATACAAGTGTGAACGCACTGCTTGAGCGTATCGAAAACAGGACGTATAATGTGGGGATCCTCGGGCTGGGTTATGTGGGCCTTCCGCTTATGTGGACGTTCCACGAAAAGAATATGCCGGTTATCGGTTTTGATGTGGACCAGGAGAAGGTGGATGCCATCCATGAAGGCCGCTCCTATATCAAGCATCTGGGCACGGAGATGATGCAGAAACTGGCCGCCTCGGATTTGTGCACGGCCACTTCGGATTTTTCGCGCATTCCCGAGGCCGATGCGCTGCTGCTCTGCGTCCCGACACCGCTCACCGAGCACCGCGAGCCGGATATGAGTTATGTCGAAAACACCGCCCGCACGGTGGGCCGCTATCTGAGAAAAGGTCAACTGGTGATCCTGGAATCCACCACCTATCCCGGTACTACCGAGGAGGTGATTATTCCGATTCTGGAAAAGGAATCCGGACTGAGTGCCGAAAAGGATTTCTATGTGGCCTACAGCCCCGAACGCGAAGATCCGGGCAACCCTGATTTCAATACCGCCCGCATACCGAAAGTGGTCGGCGGCCACGGTGCGGAAGCACTCCGCCTTTCCATAGCCCTCTATGAAACGGCTATCGTGCAGACCGTTCCGGTCAGCGATACCCGGACCGCCGAGGCGGTCAAGCTCTCCGAAAACATCTTCCGATCGGTCAATATCGCCCTGGTCAACGAACTCAAAATCGTGTTTCAAGCCATGGGAATCGATGTCCACGAGGTAATCGATGCCGCCGCCACGAAACCCTTCGGATATATGAAGTTCACACCCGGACCCGGATTGGGGGGTCACTGCATCCCCATCGACCCGTTTTATCTCACGTGGAAAGCGCGGGAATACGATCAGAACACGAAATTCATTGAACTGGCCGGTGAAATCAACACCAAAATGCCCCGATATGTGCTTCGTCGTACCTTCGAGGCGCTCAACGCCTTCGGGAAAGCCATCAACGGCAGCCGCATCCTGGTTCTGGGACTGGCCTACAAGCCCGATGTGGATGACGACCGGGAGTCGCCTTCCTACAAACTAATGGATCAGTTCACGAAAATGGGGGCGAAAGTCTCCTACTATGACCCCCATGTGCCCGTCATCCGGCCGACACGCGAACACGCCCACTGGGCCGGAACCCCTTCCGTGACATGGGACCGCGAAACCATCTCCGGGTTCGACGCCGTTGTCATCTCGACAAACCACTCCGATATCGACTACGACGCCCTGGCCGAATGGGCTCCCTGTATCGTCGACACCCGCAACGCGATGAACGGTCGTCCGGGTGTGAAGAAGGGCCAGGTCTGGAAGGCTTGATACCGTTTGGAAGGCCACTGGCCCGCCCGGGTTTTTAAGGAGGGCCGGACTCGAAGGCTTGATCCGGCTGGTTTTGCATTCGCTTTTCTCGGGTTTTGTCTTCGCTGGCGGCTGATTTTACATTTGCTTGCCTCTGGCTTTGCATTCACCGGCGGCTGGTTTGCATTTGCTTGCCTCTGGCTTTGCATTCACCGGCGGATGGTTTTACATTTTTTAAATGTTATATTTAGTGAATACCTTGTATGTAGAACCCCATTATTCGCTGACCCCCACAAAAAACTGTCCATAATGCAAAAGAGCGAGGTAGAACAACAGCTTGTAAAAGAAGGTGTTTTTCAGGCGATA
Source organism: Balneolales bacterium (assembly GCA_007135895.1). Taxonomy (GTDB): domain Bacteria; phylum Bacteroidota; class Rhodothermia; order Balneolales; family Natronogracilivirgulaceae; genus SLHZ01. The sequence continues at coordinate 2,528 of SLHZ01000127.1, forward strand.
AGCAACGAACTGGCCGGACTTAATCTTTCCACTAATGAATATCTGCAGGTGGCTAACTCCATCCTCGATTTCGCACTGGAAAAGAATGCGGCCAAACCATTGGAAAATCAGGGTGTGGAGGTCCGGGTTGACCATCTTCCGATCGTGACCGATGATCTGATTATTCGTGCCTGCGACCCGGATCGCGATTTTGTCCACTTTGACGCCTGGACCCGTGAATCGCGCGGCAGGGAGTTTCTGCTCTCACGGCTCGAAAACAACCTGGAAAAGCCTGAAAAGATCTTCCGAAACCCCGCCAACGTTTTTGGAATCGTTTGCGATCCGGAGGAAAAACCGATCGGGATTGTCGGTTTTCTGAATCACGAAAAGCAGCACGGAAAAGCCGAACTGCGCAAACTCATCGGCGAAACCGGCTATCGCGGCAAAGGCCTGGGGAAAAAGGCCTCCCGGCTCTGGCTCAGCTACGGCCAGCACGGACTGAAACTGCGCAAGGTCTATCTCTATACTTTTGACAGCAATCTCCGTAATATTCGTATCAACGAAGAACTGGGATTCCGCCTCGAAGGCGTCTTCCGGGAAGAACATATCATCGACGGAAAACCCAAGGATATCTTGCGCATGTATCGCATCCTGGACAAGTAATGCTGTTTTTTACCCTCTTGTTCGTCTTACTCCTGCCAGACAATCCGGCGGATACCTTGGCGACGCCACCATCGCCGGCTGAATCCGCATTGATATCCTACACGCCGCCATCACCGGCTGAACCCGCATTGATATCGTACACGCCGCCTGCGTCCGTCATGACCCTATTTGTGGTGAATGAACCGGCTAGCGTCTCGAGTGACCCGCCCGCCGTTTCGAGCGACCCGGTTATTGCCCCGAGCGACCTGGCCATCCCTTCGAATCCTCCGACTATCGCTCCTATCGATACGCCTATCGCTCTGAACGACCCTGCTGTCTCTTTGAGCGAATCGACTATCGTCCCGAGCGACCCGGCCAGACCCGAGAACGACCCGGCTGCTTCTTCAAACGACCCATCCATCGCTCTTAACGATCCAGCCAATCCCCGGAATGCGGCTTATGTGGAGTTGCTCGGCAGCGGCATGAACCTGCTGAGTCTGAATTATGAGCGCC
>SLHZ01000230.1 GCA_007135895.1 Balneolales bacterium
CCCGGCGGGAGCTCCGTCCGATATACGAACCGCGTAAAGGATTCATTGACCTCAATGCGCTGAATCCTGAGGTCCTGTGACTCCACTCCGTAACGGGAGAGCTCCCGGTGCATAATGGTATCTACCAGCTCCAGGTCGGTCAGTATCTGGCGCTGGGGCTGCGGGTACACCAGCAGGGCCGATGTGACAAAAGAGGATGCCACCAGAAGCAGAAGCAAAATCTTTTTTTTCAAGGGATCGGTGTCGGTCAAAAAATCCATTGGTCAAAAACAGGCGTTTTTACATCGTTGGGTATTACAGGGATACCGATAATGGAATAATAATTTGTCAATGGCGGTTTCAGCGTGGGCGGTTTCAGCGTGCGAAAACAGCCCGCAATACCGCCTCTGCTACAGATTTTTTCGATCCCTCGACGTGATGAGAGGTCTCCGGCCCGATCAGGAGAATACGGTTGGTGTCTACGGCAAATCCGGCGTCTTCTTCCCGGAGATTGTTGGCCACGATCCAGTCTGCATTTTTTTTAAGCAACTTCTCACGGGCCCTTTCTTCAAGATTCTGCGTCTCCATGGCAAATCCGATGAGTACCTGTCCGGCGCGACGGTTTTTACCGAGCCATTGCAAGATGTCCGGAGTACGCTCGAGGGTGAGTGAGTCGGGTGCCTCCTCCTTTTTTACCTTGTGCTCGGACCGGCTTGCCGGCCGGAAGTCGGAAACGGCCGCTGTCATAATCACCACGTCTGCTCCGGAATGCTTTTTAACTTTTTCAAACAGATCTTCGGCCGACTCAAAAGTAAGGGTATCAATGGAGGCCGAAAGGCGGGAGAGATCCACCGCTGCGGCATGAAGCAGTATGACAGTTGCTCCCATATCGTGGGCTGCCTGTGCCATGGCGCACCCCATTTTCCCCGTGGACGGGTTCGAAAGGAAGCGTACGGGATCTAGATATTCACGGGTAGCTCCGGCCGTTACCAGAACTTTTCTGTTGAGTAGCGGTCCGGTACCGCTGTCGCTGGCCGCACTGTTCAGAATTCCGCCAACTGTATTATCCTTGGTCTCGCCTGCCGGGGAGTCCTCGCTGCCACCGACCATACTGTCCTGGTTATCATTAGCCGGCTTGTCGGTATCAGCAGATGATCTTGAAGGCTTAACCCCGGTCTCCAGCAGTTCAACGATCTTGTCCCGGATCTCAACGGGTTCGGGCAGTCTTCCGGGACCTTCCAGCCCGCTGGCCAGATATCCGGCGCCGGGCGCCATCAGATGAAAACCGAAATCGGCGGCTTTCTGCAGGTTGGCCCGGGTTGAAGGGGCCTTATACATTTCGCCATCCATGGTTGGGCACAGCAGAACAGGGCATCGGGCTGCGAGAATGGTAGCTGTCAGCATATCATCGGTGATACCGTGAACGATCCGGCCAAGGGTATTGGCCGTGCACGGGGCAACGACCAGCAGATCCGCCCATTCGCCCCACTGGATGTGGCGGGTCCAGTTTCGGGAAATTTCGTCGCCGCTCTTCGGGAAGATATCCACCGCCACATCATGACGTGTAAGTGCGGCAAATGTTTCGGTACCCACAAAGCGGGTAGCGGCTGCGGTCATGATGACGCGGACGTCGGCCCCGGCTTCCTGAAGCAGTCGAACCAGATAGACCGACTTGTAGGCGGCAATGCCACCGGTCACCCCGATGACGATATGTTTGCCGCGCATCATGGAGATCAGCTCTCTTCGCTTTCTTCTTCAGACTTCGACCGGCGGAAGTAAACATTATCTTCCGTCAGCTCCTTGATGGCGCGCTGGGTGGGATGGGGACGCGCTTCGTACTCTTTGGTGATGCGCTCCTGTTCTTCGTTGAAGGTGTACTCCTCTTCATCCTCAAAACCTTCAAAATACTTCAGCTTTTCATCCAGCTCCATTTTTTCCTGTGCCGCAATCTGCCGTGATCTTTTAGACATGATCACGATACCTTCATAGATGTTGCCGGTTTTTTTCTGGATGTTTTCAAGATCTAGCGACTTGATTGCCATAAGATTGTAATCAATAGGTGATTTGTGGATTCATAAAAGAGGTGACGTTTTGAAGAAGCTCCCGATAACATCGTTCCAGGTCATCATTGACCAGAACGACATCGAACCGGTCCGCATATGAAAGTTCCATGCGGGCCCTGTCAAGACGCAATGCAAGCGTTTGCTCGTTTTCAGTCCCCCGCCTGGTCAGACGATCCAGCAATACGGCTTCCGAAGGAGGTTTGATAAAGACTGAAAGAGCTTTCCTGCCATAGCGGGCCTTGATATTTGCCGCTCCTTTCACTTCAACGTCGAACAGGATAAAATAGCCTTTTTCCAGTTCTTTTTCAACTACCGGCAGCAGCGTGCCGTAACGGGTGCCGTTGTAAAACTCTTCCCACTCCAGAAAGGCACCCGAGTCGATTTTTTGCTGAAACTCATCGTGGCTAAGAAAATAATAGTCCTGGCCGTGAACTTCGTGTGCGCGGGCCGGTCGGGTAGTTGCAGATACGGAAAAACGGATTTGCGGAATTTCATGGAGCAAGCGCCGGGCAAGTGTCGTTTTTCCGGCGCCGCTGGGGGCCGTCAGGATAATGATTTTTCCTTGTCTGTTGGTTTGATCAGCCGTCATCTGCTTCAGAATGGATTCGGGTCGGCGGGTGTCATTTGATTCAAATTACTCTTCCGGGCCATCGGAACATCAGGAATATCAGGCGATGTTTTGTACCTGTTCACGCAGGGTTTCAATAATCTCCTTCATTTCCACTACGGTATGTGAAATACCGGAGTGATTGGCCTTGGATCCAATGGTATTGATTTCACGATGCATCTCCTGAAGGATGAAGTTCAGCTTTTTGCCCTGAGATGAATCATCGTGGAGCGACTTGGAGAAATAGGTCAGATGTGCTCCCATTCGCACAAGCTCTTCCGAAATATCCAGCCGGTCTGCCAGGATGGCTATTTCCATTTCCATCCGGTCCGGATCCACTCTCTGATCCTCCAGCATCTGCCCGATTCGCTCCTTCAGCTTCTTGTGCGCCTCGGCAAGCCGATCTTTTTCTTTCGACTGTATGGTTTTACAATGTTCGCTCAGCAGCCGGACCCGCTCCTCGAGATCATTCTGCAGATGAAGGCCTTCCTGTCTGCGCATGATCAAAAGCTCATCACAGGCTTCCATTACAGCGTTTTCAACCACTTCGGCTTGCTCCTTGATTAACTCCGGATCTACCACTCCGGTCTCGAACAGTTCACGGAATGAGAGCAAATGCTCGAGTTTGACGGGTTCGGTGATCCCTGCTAACTCGCGGATTCTTTCCAGGGTGCGGATCCTTCCCGCCAGGGCCTCCTCGGGAATGGATATCTGCTGGTCGCTGCTGCCCAGATGCTGCAACATGACCGTAATGGTGATTTTTCCACGCTTGAGCTTTTTATGGACTTTTTCACGGATTACCTGTTCATGATTTTGAAGCTGCCAGGGCAGCTTGACGGATATTTCACAGTACCGGTTGTTGACGGATCGTATTTCCGCCACGGCACGCAAACGGTCGGATGCAAATTCGCCCCGGCCAAAACCGGTCATGGATTCAAGCATAGTATCAAATATGGTTCAAAAGGTGAAAAAAAAGATAAATCAATCAATAAATAAATC
>SLHZ01000126.1 GCA_007135895.1 Balneolales bacterium
CAGATGCATGAAAGAACTGAAGACGGACTTCTGCTTTTCCTTTTCAATGGGATGGTAATCGGACACGGTATTGGAATCCGTAACACTTCCTCTTCGTTTGGTGGTCCCGGATTCAAAGAGCATGGTTTCGGCCAGGGTCGTTTTTCCCGAGCCGGAATGCCCAAGCAGAGCGATATTTCTTATTTTTTGAGGTTGGTAGACATTCATAGAGTGTACTCCTTTTTTATGGTCGTACGGTGGATCCATGTCCGGACGTATTTGGTATATTTAATACTGACTAAAAATAATTTCGTTTTCGTATGGTTCAAAGGTATAATTATTTTAAAATGAATTAAAACCGATTTTGACCCAATTTGACGGATTTTGGCATAAAGGTGCATGGAAAGTACGTTTTTGACAGCCTTTTGGCAATAACTTTAGATAAATCAGCGGTGAAATAATGAAATGTCCATGACCGGTCATAGTCCCGGACATAAATAAGCATGATTAAAAATGTCATGGACACTCCATCTGACCGCTTGAATCCTAAAAATATAAACAGATGAAATGTCCATGACCGCAGTCCAGTCACACAGGAGCATGATTATAATCGTCATGGACATTACATGTGACCTCAGAAATCTATAATTATAAACACATGAAACGCATACTCATTCTTCATACGGGAGGCACCATTACCATGCAGTTGCATGATCAGGAGCGGGATGGCAGGTCGTCACATCCTGGTGATGCCGATAGCCGGAGACGAAATGTCAACCGTGTGCGGGAGATTTCTCCTGACACTGAGGATGACCTGCGACGTGACACGGAGCATGCCGGTGGACGCGATCATGGTCATCCGGATCAGGATGATGGTCCGCAATTCAACCTTGATTTTTTTGATCAGCAGATACCGGGTTTACGTGAAATCGCTGATGTGGAGTCGGAAACACTTTTTCTTGAGGACAGTTCGGAGGTGACTCCTGAACACTGGAAAAAGCTGGCGCTTGCACTGGAGAAGCATCACTCATCCTACGACGGTTTTGTTGTTCTTCACGGGACCGACACCATGGCCTACACGGCTTCCGCCCTTTCGTTCTGCCTGAAGCAGCTCGACAAACCGGTTGTTTTCACAGGCAGTCAGGTTCCGTTGAGCAACCGGCGTACGGATGCCCGGCGCAATTTGATCAATGCCGTGGAGCTGGCTACGCTGCATGTGCCAGAGGTGACCATCTGTTTCAACGACAAAGTGTACCGCGGAAACAGATCCACCAAGATCAGCATCGGTGATTTCGATGCTTTCGCGTCTCCCAATCATCCGCTGATCGCCGAGTTTGGCCTGAGGCTTCAGATCCATGCCCGTTATCGCCCTGTTTCACGGCCTTTTCATGCGGAACCGCTGTTTCATACGGGTGTCCGCCTTATACGTCTGTTCCCGGGTATGGACTTCAGGGGCCTGATACCACCGGATACGGAGCTCGTGAAGGCCATTATTATTGAAGCGTACGGAAGCGGCAACATGCCGGTCCGGCATGTCGGTGACTTTCTCAATGCACTGGAAGACTATGCCGCTCAGGGTGGCATTGTAGTTGTAACATCACAGGCCCTCTATGACGAAGTGGATCTGGAGAAATATGAAGGAGGCCGCAGGGCACTGAGTCTGGGAGCCATATCGGCGGGTGACATGACTATTGAGGCATCAATAACCAAATTAATGTATCTTATTGGCAGGTATCAAGACGCCGCTGTTGTCCGCGATCACTTCCAGCGTAACCTGGCCGGTGAGCGGAGTGACCGATAAGATTTCCATCAACAAAAAACCAGGATCATGTATTTTGTTTTTGACATAGAGACCATTCCGGACATCCCTTTTCTGCGAATGATTTTGGAAGAGGCCCCTGACGACGACGAAGCCCTGTTGGAGCTGGCTTCCGAAACATTGGGACAGGGCAAAGCCCGTTTCCTTCCTCCCATGTACCATCAGATGGTATCATGGGTCGGTTTATGGATTACCGACACCGGTGAACCGCGTCAGAAAGTATCCTGGGCAGGTCCCAACGAACGAGAGGGACTTGTGCAGCTGATCGAGACACTGCGGACTTACAAGGATTTCGGGGTGATTCATCACAACGGCAAGGGTTTTGATCTGCCTCTGATCACCTATCGGGCCATGCGGCATGGCTTGCAGCTTCCTGCCCGTCTGAGCAATCACGATATCCGTTACCGGTACAGCAGGCACAATCTGGATCTGATGGACGAATTCAGCAATTTTGGAGCCAGCAGCTTCCCGAAGCTCAAGCATATTGGTGCCTTGCTGGGTATACCCGTTAAAGTCACCGGTGAAGGCGATCAGGTGATGGAGATGTTTGAAAAGGGCGATTTTGAGCAGATAGAACGCTACTGCCATGAAGATGTGATGGCCACTTATCTGATCTGGCTGCATCTCCAGTTTACCAATGGCAGCATGATGCTCCGCGAATTCGACGATCTCCGGACACGCGCGATGGCCAAACTCCGGGAGATACAGGAAAAAGCCGATGAATAAATATACGGCGAATAAATAAACCATATACCACTATCACCATGCCCTCTGTTCTGAATATGAAACTTTATCTGCCCGTACCGATACTTCTTGTCATTCTGCTTTCTGCGGCTGTGACGAACCAGACAGCCCATGCGACCGGAGACACCCTCACCATTGAAAAATGGCTGTATACGGGTCCGGCCTCTTTTCAAAATCCGGTTTTCCACGATCAACCTGCTCTTGACGGGCAAGTCTGGGCACCCCGAAGTTTTCTTGAAGCAGACACCTCTCCATATAGCGAGTGGGAACCATATGACGGCATGAGTGTTAGCTTGTTTTACCCAGATAAATTATCATGGAGGGTAACGGATACTGCTGATGGCTGGTTGATTGTCAATGAAACGGAAGACACCACCTCCCATCGGGTACTTTGGGCGGCGGCCTATATCACTGCCGATCGCTGGCTGGAAGCGGATCTCACACTGGAGAGTCCATCCATGTTGCGCGTTTTTTTAAACGGGGAGCCCATTGTTAGCAAAACCACGTTCAGTCAGGACAGCGAAACCGCGGCCGGTCGGGTTTCCCATACAGCAGCCCTTCACCGGGGGACTCACCTCCTTCTGGTGAAGCTTGTCCAGCCATCCGGCCATGCGATGCAGAAGGACCTGCTGCGTGTTCAGGTGCAAGCCGGTGAATTCACATCGGCACTTCGGACCGGAACGGATCCACGGCGTGCCATTTTACAGCGCACTATCTCCAATGCTCCCCGTCCTGCCGGTGTTTCCATAAGTCCGGACGGCACCCTTGCGGCCGTACATGTGCGGCAGGCCCATCCTCCGGACGGTACTTCGGAGGCATGGATCGACATTCTCAATATTTCAGACGGTTCACTCTACCGGCGACTGGCGGGCACCATGACGGTCAGCGGCATGCAGTGGCTTCCCGAAGGCCGCCGGTTCAGCTATACCCATCGGGGCACGGATGGCACGGATTTATGGGTGGTTGATCTTGATACTGGTGAAAAGACCCGTGTGCTGCACGGTGTGGATGATTTTTCCGGTTATCGCTGGGGTCCTGATGCTTCCTGGTTTCTCTACGGAGAGAGGCAGCGCCATGATCCCCGCCG
>SLHZ01000186.1 GCA_007135895.1 Balneolales bacterium
TAAGCTACAAAATCAGCAAAAGAATTGAAAAGCGGCTCTATCAAAAGGCCAGACTTGTGATACCGGTAACCCGGCACTCTGAAAAGATCATTCAGGAAACCTGCCCGCAAGCACGTACTTATGTGGTTTACAACGGAGTGGACACCCTTCATTTCAAACCTGTTGAAGACCCATTGAGCCGGATCCCGGAACCGATGGATGAAAAGAAGTTTAAAGTGGGCTATGTGGGCACCATTGGCGTCATTCACGATCTTGACACGGTCATCAAGGCGGCAAAAATACTGGAAGACGATCCGGACATTGTTTTCTACCTCATCGGTGAAGGCAGCCGGTCCGCCCATCTCAAAAGACTTCTTGATCAATACCAACCCAAAAATGTCCGTTGGCTGGGAATCAAGCCCCACAGTGAAATACCACTATATCTTTCAGCCCTCGATCTTGGACTTAATCCGGTATATCAGACCCGGGTATTTGAGTCAATTATCACTGTCAAGTTCTTTGAATATCTCTCCTGCAAGATCCCCGTGATTACCATGGCCCGTGGTCTTCTAAAAAAGGTCGGTGATGCCAGTAAAGCTGCAGTTACCATTCCTCCGGAAAATCCCGAAATGCTGGCAGACAGCATCCGCTCGCTCAAAAACGATCCGGAAAAACGTAAGATAATGGCTGCCAATGGCCGGCCTTTTGTTGAACGTTACTTCGACCGAAAAAAATGGGCGACCGTTCTGTCCGATGTCCTGATGGATCAGCTGGACATGCCCGGAGACAGGCCAAATAACAAGGAGGAGGATATCCAAATCCTGAAACAGAACGTTCCTGACTGGTAACTATATCTTATATACATTTCAAAAACCTGTTTGAAAACAACGGTTAAAAAACATTATGAGCAAGGAAGCTAACAGCAACGATATTCAGGTACTCGACGTCCTGTTGGTACTGGCAAAACACAAAATGCTGGTCATTAAGATGGTTGTGGTCATTACTCTGATCTCACTGGCCATCAGCCTGGTATGGCCCAAAACCTACCGGTCCGGCGCTCTGGTCCTTCCACCTGCCCAACAGCAAGGTCTCTCCGGGCTCGCAGGTATGCTGGGCGGCGCGCTGCCACTTAGCCTTGGTACCGCACCTCAGGTCAGTCCCGAAGTCATCCTCTCCATCCTCAACAGCCGGACTCTGCGGGTTGAACTCATTGAAGAGTTTGATCTCCGGGAAGTATACCGCAGCGACATCATGGAAGAACTGCTCATCAAACTGTCTGAAGCAATAAAGATTCAGGAAAACCGTGAGGGTGGATTTGGTTTTAATCCAATCATATCCATACATCTCTCCGTAACAGACCGTGAACCGGAGCGGGCCCGTGACATGGCTCAGTTTCTCGTCAACCGGCTGGAAGAGACGATCAATACCATCAACCGGAACAATGCCATCGAACAGTTTGAAATGATCCGTGAACGGTATGAACGCAACCTGGTGGATATGGAAAAAGCTGAGCAGGCTTTTTTGGCCTATCAGCAAACCCATGGAATTATTGAGGTGGAAGAGCAAGCCAGAGTGGTCATCGGAACTCTGGCCGAAATAAAGGCCCGCACTATTGAAACCGAAATGGCGATTAATGTCCTGCGACAGAGCGTCAGCGACAACCACCCCGAACTCAGAAGACTTGAACGCACCCGGGATGAACTGAATCATCAATATGACCGATTTTTCAGAAAAACCGAACAACAGGCCCGAACCGCACAAGTAGCTCCCCCTCTGCTCGATATTCCGGATCTCGCGCTCAACTACTATCGCCTCTACCGGGATGTAACTGTTCAAAACAAAATTTATGAATTGATCTACCCGCAGTACGACTTCCAAAAGCTGATTACCGAGTTTGAGAAGCGAGGCGTTCAGATCATCGACAAACCCCACCTACCCACCTACAAAGATGCCCCGAAACGTGCGTTCATCGTACTGGGTGGAATGGTATTCAGCATTTTCCTCTCTTTTCTGATCGTTTTCTACCGGCATACCATGGAGACGGGGGAAAAAATGAACACCTTGCGCTACAAACAGATACGTGAGCTTCAACAGCACTTCCGGTTCCGAAAAAAAACCAGATCTTCAAATGAGGAATAACGTCGCGACGTCATGGCTGCATTATTTCAGCAGCACCTCCGCGGTTGACTGGTTAATTGCCATCGGTGCAACCCTGCTCTATCTTTTTTTGCGGTGGGCGACATGGTTCATTGGCCTCCCCCCCCTTGAGTGGGTCTTTCTCGCTGCCATAGTTGCCGTTTATGTGGCAACACGCATGGTCACCGCACCATTACTGCTGCTCATCCTCATAGCAGCCGGTTCGATGGCTGGCAATATTGTGCATGTTGTGGAAGACGGTCTCATTCCCTTTTCCCTTTTTCAGGTTTTTTATCTCCTGGCCATTCTGGTATTCATTGTGCGCTGGTTTATTTCCGGATATGAGCCTCTTGTAAAAACAGGATTCGAACTGGAGCTTGCGCTGTTTTTTTCACTGGTGTTCTTGTCGATCTTGTGGACTCCCAATGCCGAACGGGCTTTTTTGCATGCCATTCGGGTACTGGCTCTTTCAGGCTTGCTTTTTTTATTCAGCAACTGGATCAAGAACCCTCGTCATATTACCTATGTCATCAGTTCACTCGTAGTTTTGGGTTCTATTCTGGGTCTCATCGCCATTTACTACACAATCAACAATCCAATGGCCATCATTCAGGACATCCTCACGGATGGAACCCGTCTGGCTACCCGGGCCCGTGTCGGCCAGACCGATCCCAACATCTTTGCCTCACTGTTTTTTCTGCCGCTTGCCTTCACCGCTACCCTCAGTTTTTCCCGTACTCATTTATTGGTCAGACTCATCAGCATACTCTGCTTTTTTATCCTTATGGCAGCAGTGCTTGTTACCTTTTCACGCAGCGCCTGGGTAGCCATACTTATTATGATGATCGTGCTGGCCGTGCTCTACAGGCAATACAATCTGTTCGTGGCCGGAGTCATCGTAATACTTGTGGTTCTGGCCCTGGTGCCGGAACTGCGCCATCTTTTTCTCAATATCGTAAACCGGTTTCTGGGTCTTTTCACCGGATCTGTTGACACCTCCAACTATGTGCGTATTCTGCTGATTTATGCTTCTCTTGGCATGTTTTTCGACAGCTGGCTGCTGGGTGTTGGCTGGCGCGGATTTCCAGATCATATCTTCCGCTATTACTCCTATCAAGAAACACACGGAGTATTCGAACCGCACAATGTGGTGTACCTGGTCTATGCTGAGCTGGGTCTGGCCGGGCTGATTCTTTTCACATTCATAGTCTACAAGATTTTCCGTCTGGCCTGGAATAATATCCGGCTAAGTCAAAGCATCAGCGGCCTTCCTTCCGGCATTGAAGTATCCGCTCTGGCCCATGCTTTATTTGGAGCTTTCCTTGCCTATGCCATCTTTTATCAGTTTCTTGGTTCCGGCTTCCTGGATAATCAGCTCTGGATTACCACCGGACTCATCATCGGACTAAATACCTGGCTGAACCGAACGGTATCCCGCCAGTCCGAAAAGGATAAATAGCATCACCGCCGGCGAGGCTCCCCTTTTTCTCTCTCTGCGCCTTTCGCCAATACAAGAAACCAGATCAGCAGATATGTGTTAACTAAAACCCCCACAACAGAGTAGAGCATAAGAGCCGCCTGAATACTGTTCAGCCAGATGCCTGTTCCAAGGGCGGCCAAACGCGCAGAAAGATACACCACATCAATAAAAAAAGCCTTTTTTTGGCGACCGAGCATCAGGGGGATGAAATTGAGCGGTGTCACGATGAAGACCAGGTAAATGAAAGGTGCAAGTATGCGGATGTACTGCCCGGTGGTCTCGTAACCGCTGCCTAAAAACCAGCCAAACAAAGGAGGCGCAAAGATAAAGAGAAGCATAAAAGGCAAAAGTCCCATTCCCGCAAAAAGTAATGCCGTGTTTCGGACAAAAGGAACGATCTTCTCTCCGTGAGCCTGTTTTTCGGCTATGCGCTGACTGAATACCTGATATGCCGCCTGAGCCACCACCTGAACCGGAGAGTAAAGCGCCTTGACCGCCATGGCATAAAAACCGGCTACCGCCTCAGAAAAGAAAGAGTTGAAAAGCAGCACGGGAATGTTGTTCGAGGTGGTCGTGGTCAGGGCATGAGGAGTATTCCAGAATGGAAAGTTCCGGTATCTTTTCGCCATGGCCACCATACGACGGGGTGTAACACCTGCCAGCACGGACGAGCGGACCTTGTGCCTTTTCCATACCACGAAGAGCATACCCAACAGATTTCCGGTCACCTTGCCAACGACAAGCCCATACGACTGTAACGATATTAACGCGAGAATAATCTGACCGGCTGCCGTTGACGATGAGGCAGTAATCTTGCCGCCAGCTATGCTTCCATATTGCTTTTCACGGGTCAGGCTGAATGTCATGATCATGAGCAAGCTGTAGGAAAAAATCGAAACGGGGAGAAGATAGATCCACCTGCCCAGTGATCCAAGCGCCATCCTCTCCGTGACAGTATCACCTGCAAGCAATAAAACCAGTAAAACAATCAGACTGCTGACTAAAGAGGCTGACGCGGCAAGCCATGTAATATTGTTTGCCTCATGACTCGTCTTCGGGATGAGAGTAGCATACTCAAAGCGAAGAGAAGACACCGAATAGCAAATCATAAACAATGAAACGTATGCGGAAAAAACCCCAATCTGGTCCGGACTGTAGAGCCGGGTAATGACCGGTATGACCGCTATGCCCAGAAGATGGGCAAAACCAGTGCCCGATATCATTTTTCCCATATTCCGGATAAAACCGGAAAAAAGGATCTTTTTTGCCTTGGCCACCATTCCGCGGTTCATCTATTCAAAAACTTAAAATCACGATGCAGATGGAGTGTCCATGACGTTGTTAATCATGCTCCTGTGTAACAAGTCAGCGGTCATGGACATTTCATGGTCGAAAAAATAGTCATAATCGCAATGAATTGATACGGGGCATACAGATGCCCGTATCGTAACAAAAGGGAGCTGTTTGTTTGCTATGCGTTGTTTTGGATGGTGTAGTTGTTATCTTTGACTCGGTAACAATCCCGCATCTGCTATCTGACAGATCCCGTTTGAGCAGTTTTTTCATCTTGTCACTTAACTTTTTCAGTCATTAATGATGGGTTCCGAGGCCCCCCGTTCTCCCCTGGTAACCGTAGTGATTCCGACATATAACCGGCCGGATCATCTTCGCCGTGCCATCGCCTCGGTCAAAAACCAGAAAGATGTCTTTTGGGAGATCATCGTGGTTGATGATGCATCGGATCCCGGAATGATCCCCGACTTGAAAAGCGATAAAGAAATATTATATCTCCGCAACGACCGAAACCGTGGTGGAGGCTATTCCAGAAACCGGGGTCTGGCCAGAGCCAAAGGCAAATATGTGCAGTTTCTTGATGATGATGATGAGTTGCTGCTGGGAAAACTCCGCAAGCAGGTCGATTTGTTTGAGTCAACCAACGTGCCGAATCCCGGCTTGGTGACCTGTCATATTCTGGATCGGAGATCTGGCCATGAGATGATACTGAAAAACAGCTGGAGAGGAGATATTCACCGGGTCACCCTGCGCCGATATACAGTGCAGCTGACATCCAGCATGCTTTTTCTCACCGAGGCAGTGAAAAACATCGGCGGTTTTGACGAGTCTCTTGCCTCCAGCCAGGAATACGATCTAACTATCCGGCTAAGCATGCACTATCAGGTCGATTATGTGGATGAGGTGCTGGCCCGGGCTAACAGGTCCGAGAATCAGATCAACACCGACTTTGACAAGAAAAGAGAAGGCACTCTGCTTCTCTTCCGGAAGTACGATCAGGCATACAGGGATCAGGGCTTTTTTTTCTGGCTTGGCATGCGATTTAAACTGTTTATGCTGCTGATCAGGTTTCAGGCAGGAAAATGGTTTGGCGAAGCCGCCTATCAGTTCCTGATCAGAAAAAAACAGTGATGTCACAAATATGAAAAGATCAGATATCACAGTGAATAAAGAAAACGGTACGCTCGTTCTTCTCACAGCCTCCTGGCCCTACGGACGGGGAGAAACCTTTCTGGAGTCGGAAATACCCTACCTGACAAATTATTTCAAGAAGGTGTATGTGCTGCCCATGTTTGCCGATGGCTCGCCGCGTTCTTTCGATGACCGGATTACACTTTGGCCTCCCACACCACCATCCGCAGCAAAACCAGCTGATTTCTTCAGGGGAATCCGACATTCACACGGGATGTTCCTGCCCGAATGGAAACGTTCGCACCAGTTTCCCTTATCACCCTACGGACTCTATCTTACCGCACGTACGCTCGGCATCGCCCGGCGGATCGAAAACCGAATTATCAGTGAAGTCACAAGTCTCAGCACCAAAACGGAAGTCCGGGAACCGGCAGCTTCCACAAGTACCGATCCGGAGCGAAAAGATGAAGCCGGGCAGGAAAGAATAAAAAACCGTCGGGGCATGATCTACTCCTACTGGATGAACCAGGCGTCAATCGGAGCGATTCTTGCTGGAAAAAAACTGGGATGGCCCGTAATCAGCCGTGTTCACGGCGGTGATCTGTACACCGAACGTTATCCCGGAAGTTTTTTGCCATGGCATGACTGGAAAGTCCGTAACCTGAACCATCTGCTTCCTGTTTCGGAATTCGGACAAAGATATCTTCAGGAACGCTATCCCGATGCCTCTTCGCACATAAAGATTTTTCGTCTGGGTGTTCGGGAACCTGCAGCCTATAACACAAACCAAACCAACGCAACCCATGACGGTCCGAATCAGGAAGTCCCCTTTCACATGGCTTCCTGTTCATCAGTTATTCCTCTGAAACGGGTCAACCGGATCATGGATACCGCCCTGGCTTTGCGTAAACTATGGGACAGCAATCCCCGATTCGAGAAACGCCAAATCCATTGGACCCATATCGGACATGGAGCCGGTTGGGCAGACCTCAGCAAACGGATAAAAAACATTGATCTGCCTGGTTTGAATATCCGATTGACCGGCCACATGCCGAACGAGCAGATCACTTCCTACTATCTCAGGGAAAACGTGAATCTACTGGTAAACTACAGTACATCGGAAGGGATTCCTGTGAGTATTATGGAAGCGTTCAGCTGTGGTATCCCGGCAGCGGCTCCCCATATCGGCGGGATTCCTGAAATCATAAATTCCAGTACAGGCATATTATTTGACCCTGATACCGAACCCGATAAACTGGCACAACTTGTTGACAATGCCGTACAGAGTGAAAAGCTCACTAAGATGGGTGCTGCAGCAAAAAAGAAGTGGAAAAAAGAGTACCACCTGGAAACGAACTATCGCCGGTTCATGGACTTTCTCTCTTCAATTCTCCATTCCTGATCACAAAAAACCTTTCGGTGGGGGGTCAAATGACGAATCGATGAGGAAACGATGGCGAGTCGGTTACAGGTCAATCACAAATCGATGAGGGGTCGATGTGGAATCGATGACAGGTCGATGTGAAATCGATGAAGGTCGATGAGCGATCGAAGACGGGTCAAACAACAGAAGACAGCGAAGCCCCTTTGCTTTACATTGAGCGGAGCGCATCCACGACTCTCTGCTGATCGGCAGCCGACAGAAACGGACCCATTGGAAGACTGAGAACATGGCTCGCGGCTTCTTCCGATTTATCGAGTGTTTGATTTCTGTTTCGGTAAACCGGCAACTTATGACATGGAACGGGATAGTAGATCATGGTCTGAATCCCTTTTTCCCTCAGTCCTTCCATCAGTGAGTCACGACTTCTGTCCTGAATCCGGACCGTATACTGATGATACACGTGTCCGGTGTCTGGCTGTACGGGAAGGCGCAGCCATGAAAGTCCGGATAAACCTTCCTGATAGCGATTCGCGACTTCCCTGCGACGCCGGTTAAAATCCTCGATATGTCGTAATTTGACCAGTAAAAAAGCTGCTTGCAGTGTATCGAGCCGCGAGTTATACCCCAGTGTTTCATTATGGTATTTTTTCCGGGCCCCATGAACCCTGAGCATCGCCGCCGTATCAGCCAAAGCCTCGTCATCGGTAATAATCATGCCACCGTCGCCAAAACCACCCAGGTTTTTTGACGGGAAGAAGGAGAAGGCACCCGCCTGGCCAAGTGTGCCGGTCTGTCTACCCTCCAGTTGCTTGCGCCAACGCGGGTCACAGCGATCATGGCAGTCACCGCAGGCCGCCCGGTAAACGGCACCAAAAGACTGGGCGCAATCTTCAATTACTTTCAGATCATACTTTTCAGCTATCTCCATAATACGGGCCATGGCTGCCGGCTTCCCAAAAAGATGCACCGGAACAACCGCTTTGGTCCGTGAAGTGACAGCCTTTTCCATGGCATCGGGATCCATATTGAAATCGCTCTCCCCTATATCCACAAAAACCGGCACGGCACCTGCCATTTCTATGGACTCCGCCGTGGCAAAAAAAGTAAAGGATGTGGTAATAACCTCATCACCCGGGCCGATCCCTGCCGCTCTGAGTGCGATCAACAAGGCATCGGTTCCAGAATTCACGGCAACAGCATATCCGGATCCCATATACCGGGCGATCTCCTGTTCGAGTTGGCGGACCTCCGGACCCATGATAAACCGGCCATGGTCCATGACAGTGCGGTATGCTTCGTCCAGCTCCAGGCGCATATGCCGTAATTCGGGACCGAGGTCAAGAAGGGGTATCCATCCGGGATTTGACATGGCTATCTTATCGAAATTATTTGGAGCATTTTTACCGGAACTTGCGATAACTTTTTTCACCATGGGTTAAATCGGGTGGCAGCGGATCGTCTTCATCCACGTCCAGACACTTTACTTGTCCGCCTTTTTCAACATATCGCAAACCCGACTCGGGACAATGCATTACACCGTCGGCATCCGCATCGGTCAGCTTATGTCCGTGCCGGCTCATCCATCCTTTTTGACGTGCAGGACTTCCGACCATGAGGGCATAGTCGGGGACGGTCCGTGTTACTACACTGCCGGCGGCAATAAAACAGTAGCGACCCAGCTCAATACCACAAACTATGGTAGCATTGGCTCCAATGGACACGCCACGGCGTATAAGTGTCTTTTCATAGACCGATCGGCGATTTACCTGGGAACGCGGGTTGGTGACATTCGTCAGGACGCAGCTCGGTCCCAGAAAAACATCGTCTTCAATAATGCATCCGGTATATACGGACACATTATTCTGGATCTTTACATTGTCACCGATTACCACGTCATTGGCAATATTCACATTCTGACCCAGGGTACAGTTTTTTCCGATTTTCGCACCTGGCTGAACATGGCAAAAATGCCAGATCTTTGTTCCTTCGCCCACGGAGACCGGGGAGTCTACCCAGGCCGATTCATGTATCGTAACCCCGGGCAGTTCTCTTGTTCGCTCATTCATGCCGGCCCTCCAGAATCGGATGCAGCCTGTCCCCGGGCCGGGTCACGGCCATGTTGCGCAACTCATGAACCAGTTTGATGGAATCGCGGGCATCGGTTATTCCAAATCCGTTACCTTCCAGTATATCCGAATAAACACGGGTGTGAAGATCGGCAAAACCACCGCTGAACTCCATTTCCTCGCCATCAATCCGTATAGATCGATACGTAGCGGATCCCTGCTCAGCGGCTTTCCGGGGAAGATCGTTGCGATCCAAGGACAGGTACCAGCTGACACAGGCATCTTCAAGCTCCATGAAGCCACTCATCTTATCCTCCTCGGACAAATGAAGCTCACTGTGCTGCACCCTGCCGAAAAACCACATCAGCATGTCAAAGAAATGAATGCCGATATTCGTCGACACTCCGCCCGACTTGGTGGAGTCACCCTTCCAGGAGTATTTGTACCATCTTCCACGCGAGGTGATATAGGTCAGGTGCACATGACGTTTGGTGCTCTTTTTTTCAGCATCCATCCTGGCTTTGAGCTTCAGGACGGCCGGATGGACACGGATCTGCAAGACGCAATAAACCCTTTTGCCATACTCTTGCTCAAGTTCCTGCAAGATATCCAGATTCCATGGATTTAAAACCAGCGGCTTTTCACAAATGGCATCGGCACCCACCCTCAGTGCCAGACGAATGTGGGCATCATGCAGATTATTGGGAGAACATATGCTCACATAATCCACACCCTGCTTATCCCGGTCCCGGCGAAGCTTTTCCAGATGACGGTCAAACCGCTCAATCTCGGTGAAAAAACTGGCGTCGGGAAAATAACGGTCCAACAGACCAACCGAGTCATGCGGGTCAACAGCTGCCACGAGATCGTTGCCGGTTTGATGAATAGCCTGAAGATGTCGTGGTGCTATGTATCCGGCAACACCGGTAAGTGCAAATAGTTTAGCCATGTTTACATCTTATTAAATCGTTCCGTTTGATAGTTATTGGTTGAATGTACCTGACTTTTTCGTTTTTAATGTGACAAAGATACCACATTGCCTCAATTCATCAAATGTCCATGACCACAGTCCAGTCACACAGGCGCATGATTAAAAACGTCATGGACACTCCATCTGACCTTATGATTTTTTATGTTTTTAAACAGATGAAAAAACTCAAAAAAATAAGAAAAAAAGTGGCTCTTTCGGTCAATCAGCCGGTCTACTCCAGACGTCGGCGGTATTTGTCATACAATTGGCGATGCACATCGTTCATATCGCTTTTTCTACCCCGGATGTACACCTGCAGGATCTGTGTGGTATATTCAAGCGGGTGTCCGTCGGTGATGACAAACGTGGCATCCATGCCCGTTTCCAAAGCGCCGATCTGATCATCAAGGCCAAGAATGATGGCCGGGTTCCGCGTGACGGCACGAAGCGCTTCCTCCAGCGGCAGACCAAATGCCGCAGCGGCTCCGGCCTCCCATGGAAGCCGGTTGGCATAGGCGGCACTTGATGAGCCGGCAATGGCGAAGGTCACCCCGGCATCATGGAGCAACACGGGCAGGCGGTAGCGGATATCATAGGGCTCATAACTGCGGACAGGCGAAGCCAGCACCGTAGTGATGATCACGGGGATCTCCATGGCATGCAGCTGGCGACTGACCCTGTGTGCATCACGCCCACCCATGATGACCGGCCGAAGACCCTGGGCGCGGGCCCAGGAAGCGGCATCCTGGATCTGACGCACTTCGTTGGCATGAATGGTCACCGGCCTGCTTCCCGAAAGATAAGGGGCCATGGCTTCAAACCGGCTGTCAAAGTCATGGCGGGGTATCGTCTGCTGCGATTCGGCTTGAGTTGAAGAACGACGCCACCGGCTGCGCTCCCGCTCCTCCTGCTGAGCAGCAGCTTTCCCGCGGGAGCTCTCTGCGGCCTGACGCGCCTTGTGATAGGCCCGGGCATCTTCAAAAAATTGTGTCAATTCACTGACAGACTCCTCATAAGCTTTTCGGTCAGATGGTGAGGGCCAGTTGATGATCAGGGAAACACCCGGCCTCAGGGTCATATCCTCCCATGACCAGCCATCCAGTGCCAGTGCGGCCGACTGTCCCGCAATCAAACCACCACCAGGAGTCGTAACCGTGGTCAGCACGCCTGCGGAACGCGCCACACCGATATGGCGGCTTTCCGGATTCACAGCTACCTCGACGCGGACATTCGGGTTGAACCGTCCCTGTTCCACAATGTCAAGGGTCATCGGCACGGCTCCGATTTCATAAATTCCCATCTGGCTCCAGGCATCAATCAGACCCGGAAAAATGTGCTTTCCTTCGACCGGTACCACCCGGGCATCGTCTGGAATGGCCACATCTTTTCCAATGGCAATAATTTTTCCCTGGTCGAAAACCAGGGTTCCGTTTTCAATGACCGGACCGGAAACCGTATGGATGGTTCCGCCGGTCAGCGCTACGGGACCTGATTGCGGTGCGGCCGGAATTTGCGCCCATGCCGTTTGGTAAACCGCGATCAGCAGTAAAGCGGCCGCCAGGAGCGGAGCCGCCATCCTGCTCAATGTGTTCCCCGAAGTCCGGGCCATTCCGGGAACCAGAACAGGTGCCAGAGCCGGAACAGATGAGAGAACCGGGAAAATTGACAGAACCGGAACCGTTTTCAGAAACAGATTAGCAGCCAGGGCCAAGCGCATACGCACCTTAATATATCGGGTTATATCAGTCATTTTTTACCTCCAAAATTCGTTGTATGAGCATGGACCGCTCCAGTTCCATCTCCTGACGCAGGATCTGATCCTCTTCCAGATCAAAAAACCGCCGTCCCTCAATCCAGGTCTGCTCTGCCATACTCAGTGTCGAAAGAGGGTCACCGCTCCACAATACAAAATCCCCGTCCTTCCCGGGTTCAAGGGATCCGACGCGGTGATCGATTCCGTGAAGCTTAGCGGCGTCAATGGTCACCAGGGCCATGGCATCAACGGGCTCCATGCCGGCCCGGACCATCTTGGCGGCTTCCCAGTTCATCCGGCTGGCGATCTGGCTCTGATCGGAGTGCAGGGAAGTCAACACACCGGCTTCCTTCAGCAATCGGGCGTTGTAAACGGTGGCATCATAGGCTTCGATCTTGAAGGAAGACCAGTCCGACCATACCACAACGGCCGCTCCATGTGCCGCCAGTTCCGGGGCCACCTTGTAGGCCTCGACACCATGATGGAAGACATCAATGGTGATACCGAACTCATCGCCCAGCCGCATCAGGGCCAGGATTTCATCCTGACGATAGCAGTGCGCCTGAATCCGGATCTTTTCGTTGAGAATATCAACCAGGGTTTCCATGCGAAGATCCCGGCGAGGCGGAAGTCCGCTTCCGGTCCGCTTCCATTCTTCGTGTCGCGCCTGATAATCGAGCGCCATCCTGAAACGGTCGGCGATGATCTGCTCCACCCCCATGCGCGTATCGGGATAGCGATCGGTGCCGACCCGTTTGGGGTTTTCTCCCAATGCAAACTTTAACGTTGGAGGCGCATCATTCATAATCAGGTCGTCGGGCATCATGCCCCAGCGCATTTTGACAAAAAAGTTCTGTCCGCCTATCGGATTCGCCGATCCATGCATAACCAGTGCGCTGGTCAGACCGCCTGCCAGCTGACGATAGGTCCATATGTTGTTTCGGGTGAGCACATCGCACATGCGGACTTCCGGCACGATGGCATTGCCCACTTCATTGACGCCAATCAGTCCGGAGTGCAGGTGTGCGTCTATCAGACCGGGTGTGACATGCCTGCCGTCTGCGTCAATGACCTTTGCGCCCTCCGGTTTGGCCAGATTTCGGCCCACGGCAGCAACGCGGCCATTGGTGACAAGCAGGTCAGCCCCCTCCAGAACACCGTCGGGGCCCATGGTCCAAATTGTAGCGTTACGAACCAGCACATGGCGAACCGGTTCGGGGAGGGACGTACGTCCGTAATCCATGGCCGGGTGCCGGTCGGGCAGATCAAGATCACGCTTCAGGTCGGGACCCGCACCTTTTTTCCCGGCACTGGCTGTATCATTCTTTTCTTTATCCGCTGTATCTCTCTTTCCGGTTTCGGCA
>SLHZ01000307.1 GCA_007135895.1 Balneolales bacterium
CGAGATGATGATCCCAATGATGTGCATCTCGTGAAGCGAAAAACTGTAGAAAAGAAAAGCCGGGGCGACACCAAATGATACGATATCACTGAGCGAATCCAGCTCAATGCCGAATTCCGTGGTGGCATTGGCCAACCGGGCCATAAAACCATCCATCATATCGAAAATGGCTGCAAAAACAATAAGCCAGGCACCATACTCAAACTTACCCTCATAGATCTGAATAATCGCCAGGAACCCACAGAAAAGATTCATCAAGGTGAAGAAACTGGGGAATACGGTCCGGGATATGGGCTTTTTGAACCGTCGCCGCAGATGGTCGTTTCGAAGCTGGCGTCTGTAATATCGATTATCCAGATTCATTTTCTGCCACCATGGTTGGGGTATCTGCAATGGTTGGAAAACGGGCCAGGATGGTTTCACCGGCAACCGTCCGGTCACCCGGTTTGATCTCCAGTGGTATCTCGGCGGGCAACAGTATATCCATTCTGGAACCAAATCGCATGAGGCCGAAACGCTCACCCGCTCTGACCACTTCACCCTCTTTAACATGGTATACGATACGGCGGGCTACCAGTCCCGTGATCTGACGGAAAAGTATTCTTATCCCGCTTTGATGCAAAATGCCAAACTCGGCCCTCTCATTCTCAGATGACGCCTTGGGATGCCAGGCCACAAGATACTTCCCGGGAAAATAGACCACATGCTCTGCAATACCGCTCACGGGATGACGGTTTACATGGACATCTGCGATCGACAAAAAAATGGAGATCTGCCGGACTTTGGTCTTCAAATAGGTAGGTTCATCAACGACGTCGGCAGAGAGGACACGCCCGTCGGCCGGAGCGAGGATTACATCACCCTCGGGAATGGTGCGGTCCGGATCACGGAAAAAAAAGAGCACAAAACCACTCATTATAACTGCCAGGGCATAGAGTCCCAGCGACCAGATGTTGTTCATCATCCAACCGGACAAAACTGCCACAAGTGCCAGAAAAAGCACGATGAGCACAACGGGAACACCATCCCTTGCAATTTTCATTTTCAGTTGGCTATGTGCCGTAAAATATCGTTGAATGTCACAAATATCATCAGTGCAATCAGCAGTACGAAACCAATCTGCTGTGTTACCATCCGGACTTTCACAGAGGGCTCGCGGCGCATGATCGCCTCATAAACAAGAAATACCAGATGACCGCCGTCAAGCACCGGAATAGGCAGGATATTCATCAGAGCCAATGTGATACTCAGAAATGCCGTAAAATTCCAGAAACCCAGGGCTCCTCCACGTTCCGTGACATCAGCCGTGACTGAAGCAATGGCTATCGGTCCCCCAAGATTTTCACGAAGGGAAATTGAACCGGTGATGATTTGCCGGAATCCGTTGATGATGGCAAAGAGCGTGTCATGAGCTTGCCGGACTCCCTGAATTACCGAGCCAATTAAACTGTAACGGATGGTTTCAAAACCGAAATACTCATGTGGATCCACCACGGCGATGCCAATAAGCCGCCGCTCGGGATCGGGAGCAATAACTACCTCTTTTACCAGGTCCTGCCGTTGGATGACAAATGTCATTTCATCACCGCCCGACTGGATCATGTCCACCATCTGGACCCAGTAACCCACATCCTGTCCGTCGATACCGGTGATCTCATCGCCGGGCTGCAAACCGGCCTTGTCGGCCGGCGATCCGGGAGATACCGCGCCTACCTGGCTCGGAAGGGCATTTTGAAGAACGATAAAATCCGGTTCTTGCGACAGTTTTTCAAGGAAGTCTGCCGGCGGAACCAATTCCATCTGCCGGCCATCACGCTCTACCGTGAAACGAAGGGGTCTGCTTGTGATTTCCCCCATGGAATAGAACTGACCGCGCCGGATATAGTCAATCTCACGGTTGTTGATGGCCACGAGACGATCCCCCGTTTTAAACCCGACCTGGGCTGCGACCGATTCCTCCGGTATATAGATCCCCTTTATGTTTTCAGCAGGTATCTGGTTGACCCCGTGCGAATAGGTGATAACGGCAAAGATGACATAGGCCAGTATCATATTGAAAATGACACCGGCGGTTATCACAATCATCCTCTGCCATACCGGCTTGCTGCGGTACTCCCAGTCCTGTGGCTCGGACTGGGTATAACTGTCGTCCATACTCTCGTCAATCATACCGGCTATCTTGACATAACCTCCCAGAGGCAGTGCCGAAACACAATAATCGGTGTCTCCCTTCTTGATGCCAAACAAACGGGGTGGAAAGCCAATGGAGAAACGATCCACTCGCATACCGAAAAACTTGGCAGCCAGAAAATGTCCAAGCTCATGGACCAGCACCAGTATGAAAATTGCGGCTATAAATATAATTGCCGTTTGGAGTATGCTAAAAAAAACATCCATAAATCAGTTATTTAATCCTAAAGTGCCTGTGCTTTCAATCTGGCCTCATGATCTACAGCCTTCAGCGAATCCAATGTAAGCGAATCGGTGGGCCTGATCTGCGAAAGACAGTTTGCTACTATTTCAGAGATGCGAATATACGGAATTTCTTCCTTCAGAAACCGTTCAACAGCAATTTCGTTGGACGCATTGAGAACAGCCGGCGCATACCCACCATCGCGAATCGCTTCAACAGCGAGATCATAGCATGGAAATCGTTCCGTATCCACCGGTTCAAAGTTGAATTCCCGGACCACCGACCAGTCGATTGTTTTCGACGATAGCTTCCACCGTTCCGGATAGCTCAGTGCGTACTGTATCGGCAACCGCATGTCCGGAAGACCCAGCTGGGCTTTCATGGAACCATCATGAAACAATACCATGGAATGGATGATGCTTTGCGGATGCACCACCGCCGTAATGTGATCGATAGGCAACCCAAAGAGCCAGTGCGCCTCGATAAGCTCCAGTCCCTTGTTCATCATTGTGGCCGAATCTACCGTGATTTTTGAGCCCATATCCCAGTTTGGATGATTCAGGGCATCTTTCACAGTTACACTCTCCAGTTGTTGCCTGGTCCATGTTCTGAATGGCCCACCACTCGCCGTAATAATAAGCTCGGCAATATCTTCTGGCCTCTCACCTGTCAAACACTGGAGTATGGCGCTGTGTTCAGAGTCGATAGGTATGAGCCGGTCATAATTCCCGTTCAGATAGGGTTTTAACAACTCCCCGCCCACAACAAGCGACTCCTTGTTGGCCAGGGCTACTTTTTTGTGGAATGAAAGTGCGCGTACAGTAGGTTGAAATCCGGAGAAACCAACCAGGCTGTTTACAACAGTGTCGACCTCCGGATGGCCCGACAGCTCGAGAATGGCTTCATCGCCTGCCAGTATCTTCGTATCTTCATGCGACACGGCGGATTTAAGGTCATGATAGTGGGAAGAATCGGATATGGCCGCATAAGCCGGACGAAACTCATTGATCTGATCCGCCAGCAACTTCCAGCTCGACCGTCCCGTAATCGCATATACCGAGAGCCTGTCCGGTTGTGAGCGGACAATATCAAGGGTCTGCTGGCCAATGGATCCTGTTGATCCGAGTATGAGTATCTTTTGCGTCTTCAAAATCGGCGTCTTCTTCGGTTTGCTCTAAACG
>SLHZ01000001.1 GCA_007135895.1 Balneolales bacterium
AATCTCGCCAATATACGCCGGAGCAATCACACTGGCGGCACCAACAGCAAGGCCTCCCAGAATGCGGTACATCACAAACTCCGGGGAGCTGCCCGCCATACCAGACCCGAACGCGCTTATCACAAAAGCCATGGCGGTAAACAACAGAACCGGTTTCCGCCCGAACTTGTCGGCCAAAGTACCTGCAAAAAAAGCGCCGGCCGCACATCCCAGCAGCATGGATGCCACATTAAATCCCGTGCCGACAGCGTCTGAATCAAAGGCAAGCCTCAGGGCATCCACCGTCCCGTTAATAACACCGCTGTCGTATCCAAAAAGAAAGCCACCCAGGGCGGCTACCGCTGACAGTCTTATCACGCGACCGATTTGATCGCTTGAGCTATTCTCTTCCATAATACTCTCCCAAGTTTCTTTATCCTGTTTGCCTGATGCTCTTCAGTCTTTTTTTTCAGCCTTTTCAGCCATTTGTCCTGAGGCCATTGGCGAGAATATTTCATAGTACATATTATTTCGAATAAATTTAATCGGAATTTCTTTTTTTTATCGGATTTTCCTTTTTTGATTTGGTTTTTTTATGACTGCGCATCATGCTTTTTTCTATCTTTAGACATTATGCAAGCACCACTATTATTTCACACCGACAAACTCACGCGGCGCCTGTATGCCTGTGACGCCTCCCTTTACGAAATCATCCCTTCGGCTGTGGCATTCCCCCGGTCTGCCGATGATTACCCGGATCTCATAGACTACGCCCGTAATAACAGCACCTCCATCACCATGCGGGCTGCCGGAACCAGCCTGGCCGGTCAGACTACGGGCAGAGGGGTTGTGGCGGATATTTCTCGCCACATGACCAGGATCATCAGCCTTGACTCTCTTAAAAGACAGGCTCGCGTTCAGCCCGGTGTAATACGCGACCAGCTTAATACCGAAGCAGCCAAACACGGTCTGCTCTTCGGACCTGACACGTCCACCACCAATCGGTGCATGCTCGGCGGTATGATTGCCAATAACTCGTCCGGCTCCTATTCCATCATGTACGGAACCACACGCGAACATGTCATCGAACTGGACACTATTCTCAGTGATGGTTCTGCCGCCACTTTCGGTCCGCTGACAGAAGATGAATTGCAGCAAAAGTTAAAGTATACCTCCCTCGAAGGACACATATACCGGGAAATGGTTCGAATCCTGAAGGAAAACCGGGAGTTGATACGGGAAAAATTCCCGCATCCGGATGTCAAACGCCGAAACACGGGCTATGCACTCGACAAGCTGGCTGAAATGCACCCCATCACACCGGGAGGGCGGCCTTTTAACCTGTGCGAGCTGCTCTGTGGCAGCGAGGGCACCCTGGCCCTCTTCACCGAAGCACTCGTAAAGCTTGAGCCGCTGCAAAAAGAGAGGCTGCTTCTTATACCTCAGTTCAGGACACTTCGAGAGGCTCTTGAAGCAACAGTCGATGCCGTAACCTTTGAACCCGCGGCCGTCGAACTGGTGGACCACCACATACTCGATGCCACAAAAGGCAATTTGGAACAACGCAGAAACCGCTTTTTCCTTGAAGAAGAGCCCGCGGCACTGCTCATCATCGAATTCCAGGGCGACAACCGGGAAGAGCTGTTGGAAAAGGCCCTGAAACTTACAGGACGGCTGAAGCAAAAAAATCTCGGGTACGCCCATCCCGTGATCGAAAAAGCAGAGGATGTCACTCGTGTCTGGGATCTGCGAAAAGCCGGACTGGGCCTGCTCATGGGCCATCTGTCCGATTCCAATTCGCCGGAGTTTGTCGATGATACGGCCGTACGTGTAGAAGACCTGCCGGACTACATAGAGGAATTCCAGCAAATCCTGGATAAATATAACACCCAAAGCGTTTATTATGCCCATGCCTCGGTAGGCGAGCTCCACTTGCGCCCCATTCTGAACGTAAAGACCCAGGAAGGCATTACTCACATGCTCGCCATTGCACAGGAGGTGGCTGATCTTGTCCGAAAATACCGCGGCTCCCTCTCGGGTGAACACGGTGATGGTCGAATTCGCTCTCATCTCATTGAGCGCATGTTTGGCCCGGAAATCATGTCCCTCCTGAAGGAGGTCAAGCAGGCATGGGACCCCGGGAATCTTTTCAATCAAGGTAAGATTATTGATTCCGACCCGATGGACACCGACCTTCGCTATTCACCAGTCTACAAGGAGATCGAGGTTGACACAACTTTCCATTGGCGGAAGGAAAAAGGGTTCGGCACCGCCGTGGAGCTCTGCAACGGTGCCGGTGTCTGCCGTAAAAAAGCCGATAGCGGCGGAACCATGTGCCCCTCCTATATGGCTACCCTTGAAGAGAGGGATTCCACACGTGGACGCGCCAATCTTTTCCGTCAGATTTTTTCCGAACGCCAGACAGAAGGTTTTACCGCAACCGAAATAAAAGAGGCCCTTGAGCTCTGCCTGAGCTGCAAAGCATGCAAAACGGAATGTCCCGCTAATGTAGACATGGCAAAAATGAAAGCCGAGTTTACTCACGGATGGCACAAAAATCATGGTATCAGCCTGGCTTCCCGGTTTTTCGGCAATCCCTCGCTTTTCTATCCGCTCGCGGGCATGTTTGCCCCTCTTGTCAATTTCATGAACACCCTGCCGCCGGTTAAAGGAATTTACCAGCAACTGCTTCAGGTCCATCCCAACAGAGACCTTCCTAAATTCACAAGCAAAACCTTTCAGCACTGGTATCGGAAAAACAGAAGCTCCGGACCTGCCAGTGACAATCGGCCCAAAGTACTGCTAGTTGTGGACTGGTTTACCGAATATCATGAGCCTTCGGTGGCCATATCTGCTCTCTGTGTTCTTGAGACCCTGGGCATTGAGGTCGCAGTAATGGGTCCGCTGGAAAGCGGCCGAACCCAACTATCCAGGGGCCTGCTTGATCAGGCCGTACATATCGCAGAAAAAAATATCCGTGAACTCACCCCCTGGGTCAAGGCCGGTTACCACCTCATTGGCACCGAGCCCAGTGAAATTCTAACCTTCCGGGATGAGTACCCCGATCTATGCCGGAAGTCACTGCTCGGAGACGCTGATAATCTGGCCGAAGCCTCTTTTCTCTTTGAGGAATACTTTGCAGAAAACGTTCAGGCGGAGCTGGCCGCAAAACATTTCAGCGGAGCTGACCGCAGAGTCTACGTTCACGGACACTGCTATACCAAGGCTCTTACCGGTACACGACCGGTGTTGGACGCACTAAAAAAGGTTCGTTACAATCCGGTGGAACTGCAAACCGGATGCTGCGGAATGGCCGGAAGTTTCGGGTACATGGAAAACAACTTCGATGTCTCCATGAAGATTGGAGAACTTAGTCTTTTCCCTGCAGTCCGCGAACTGAAAAAAGACGACATAATTTGCGCCCATGGCTTCTCATGCCGTCATCAAATCACAGACGGAACACGCCGCAAAAGTCTTCACACTGCAGAAATCATCTGGGACAGCCGTA
Organism: Balneolales bacterium; assembly: GCA_007135895.1. Classification (GTDB taxonomy): domain Bacteria; phylum Bacteroidota; class Rhodothermia; order Balneolales; family Natronogracilivirgulaceae; genus SLHZ01. Next base: position 3,488 of record SLHZ01000001.1, read on the forward strand.
AATATGAGCCGGCTGAGCAAACAATGTAATCAGGCTCCGGCAACCACGCCACTAACGGCAACGGGTCTGCAACCCTATGGGATGTGTTGCTCACTGATC
>SLHZ01000128.1 GCA_007135895.1 Balneolales bacterium
GACCACATCCTGTTCGCTGAATCCGACAGAGGATTCGCCGTCAATTTTGATGATTCGGTCACCGGACCGGATGCCGAGCTGGTCGCTGGGTCCGTTTGATATCGCCGAGATAACGGTGATCGTGTCGTCAAGAACCTGAAACTGGATGCCGATGCCTTCAAAGCGTCCGGTAAACTCGTCCTGGATCCGTTCACTGGTTTCGGCACGGATGTAGACCGAGTGGGGATCCAATGGGCGAAACATGGCCACGATGGCATCAATCACACGTTTGTCCATGTTTTCTTCAACGCTGGAATTATTGGCCAGAAACAGATAGGCACGCTCAAAACGCTGGTAGGATTCACGCAGTGAACTTACGCTGACATCGGTGAAAAGAGTGTCGAGTGGTGTCCCGCTGATGTCGAGTGTCGTGTCTGATATGTTTTTCACAAATCCGAGCAGACTGTTCTTGAACAGATCATCAATTTCAATGGGGTCGACGTGGTTTTGGATGATCTTGCTTTGCACCTCGTTGAACTTGCGAAGATTGACCTCATGGGTGTTATTCGCTGTAACAACCCGGTCAATGCCGGTCAGGTTCAGGAATGAGAGAACCAGCAGAGAGATAATCCAGGGGGTGACAAATCTTTTGACGGTCATTTATCTGTCTGGGTATGTATGGAAAAAAGTGAGTATGGGGTGATTGTCTGCAACGGGCGATAGTTTATCTAACGATCGTTTATCTGTGTTCTTGTGGAAAGTGTTTCCGGGTAAAAAAAACAGATATTTTTCTGTAATGATTCCATCTGCCGGTCAAGATACCAAATTATCTTGTGGATCTCATGTTTGCCGATGGATTTCATGGCGGCTTGTGCCTTAATGCGGATCTGTTGCAGATTTGTTGCAGCTTTAAAAAGGACATAGTCATTAGAAACTTGAGACCGCCCGGTTGTTACAATATGTAACGGCTCAGGTCCTTGTTGCGGATCAGCTCTTCGAGCTGACGGTCCACATAGTCCTTGTCGATCGTAACGGTTCCACTGCTCAGGTCATCCGGAATAACGTACTGCAGCTCTTCCAGTACGGATGAAAGAATGGTGTGAAGCCGTCGGGCGCCGATATTTTCCACCGAACTGTTCACTTCGGCGGCTACACGCGCAATTTCACGAAGGGCATCATCGGTGAACTTCAGTTCCACGCCTTCGCTTTTAAGCATGGCGGTATACTGTTTGGTGAGAGCGTTCTTCGGGCGGGTGAGGATGTTGTAAAAGTCTTCTTCGGTAAGCGAATCCATCTCCACGCGTATGGGAAAGCGCCCCTGCAGCTCGGGAATCAGGTCCGATGGTTTAGCAGTGTGAAAAGCACCGGAAGCGATGAACAGGACATGGTCGGTTTTGACGATACCGTATTTGGTTGATACGGTTGAACCCTCAACGATGGGAAGCATGTCGCGCTGAACACCCTGTCGGCTCACGTCCGGACCGCCGCGGCCATCGCCCGAGGTTCCGGAGGCCACTTTGTCGATTTCGTCAATAAAAACGATACCGGAGTTCTGGACGCGGAACAGTGCTTCCTGGATAGCCGCATCATGATCGATCAGTTTTTCGGTTTCTTCGGCAACAAGTACGGGCCGGGCATCACTGATACGCATCTGGCGCTTTTTCTGGCGCGGCCGGCTCAGACTGCCGAGCATATCCTGCAGATTGAACCCCATTTCCTCCATGCCGCCCTGGCCGAATATTTGCATGATCGGGTTCTGGGTTGAGGGCTGGACATGGATTTCCACTTTGCGATCCTCCAACTCCCCGTTGCGAAGCTTTTCGCGGAACTTCTCCCGGGTCCGGAAATTCAGCTCCTCGTCGCTTGCAGTTTGCGGGTCAAAGGCCTCGCTTGTGCCGGCACCATGCTGGCGCGGGGTCATGGGCTTCTTGACAGGGGGGATCAGGAGGTCCAGAATGCGTTCTTCGGCCTGTTCGGCAGCCCGGGTTTTTACGCGTTGCTGCATTTCAGACTTGACCATGGATACCGCCACATCGGTCAGATCGCGGATCATCGACTCCACATCCCGGCCCACGTAACCCACCTCGGTATACTTGGAGGCCTCGACCTTGACGAACGGAGCTTTGGCCAGGCGGGCCAGTCGGCGGGCTATTTCGGTTTTACCCACCCCGGTCGGCCCGATGAGTATGATGTTGTTCGGGACGATTTCATCGCGGATGGATTCGTCGGAGTTCATGCGGCGCCAACGGTTGCGCAGCGCAATGGCAACCGATTTCTTCGCCTCTTTCTGTCCGATGATATAGGTGTCGAGGGCCTCGACAATCTGCCGGGGTGTAAGGTTGTCGACGGGTTTGAGTTGAATATCAGGCAAGGTCAAGCAGGGTTAAGTTGTGATTGGTGTAGATACAGATGTCGGCGGCGATATTCAGGGATGCCTCGACCATTTCATGACTGGAAAGGCCGGAGCTGTGCCGCTTCAGTGCTTTTGCCGCTGCCTGGGCATAAGCCCCGCCGCTTCCGATGGCGAGGATGTGATCCTCCGGTTCAATGACATCACCCTGTCCGGATATGAGCAGTCCCTTTTCCTTGTTCATCACAGCGAGCAGGGCTTCCAGGCGACGCAGATAACGATCCCCGCGCCACTCCTTGGCCAGCTCCACCGCCGCCCGCTCCATGCTTCCATTGTACTGGTTGAGCTTGTCTTCAAAGCGCTCAAACAAGGTAAATGCATCGGCTGTTGATCCGGCGAAACCGGCCAGTACCTGTTTATTGTAGAGATAACGGACTTTCTGGACATTGGCTTTCATGACCACTTTGTCGAGGGTGGCCTGGCCGTCGGCGCCCAGACAGGCTTGTCCGTTATGTATGATTCCCAGGACGGTTGTTGCTTCAAGCATGTTTGACATGGAAGAGGTTTATTTATTCTGATTTTCCTGATGGTGTTTCTTTCTCTGCTGGTGCTTCTTTTTCTACTTTGGCTTCTTTCTCTGCTGGTGCTTTTTTCTCTGCTGGTGCTTCTTTTTCTACTTTGGCTTCTTTCTCTGTTTGGGCTTTTTTCTCTGACTGGGCTTCGCGTTCTTTTTTCAGTCGGTGTTCCCGGGCCACCTCGATGGCAGACGGAGGGGTCTTCGGCTCGGAGCCTGTTGATTTATTGCCTGTATCAGAATCTTTTGATTCATTGCCCGCATCAGAATCCTTCTTATCCGGGCTGCCGGTGTTTTCGCCGGCGGCATCCTGTGAAGACTTGTAATACTTTGCCTTGGCACTGGTGCGCCGGGAGGTTTGTGAGGAGGCGACGGACGGGCGCTTTGCGACGGCAGTCGCACTCTTATCGGTTGTGGTGTCAGCTGCGGACCTGGATGCCGTCTCTTTTTCGCTCTGGTTGAGGTTTTTTTCAGACTGTTTGATCTGCTTTGCTTCTTCTGCCTGTTCCGCCCTGTCACCACCGCCTTTTTTCTGAGGCTCCGGTTTCGGTGCGGTGCTTTTCCCCCGGGTGTCCTTTACGTCGGTTTTTGGTTTGCCGGCGGTACTGCGGCCCGGTTCTTTTTTCGCCGTAGACCGTGACGTTGGTTTCGATGAAGCGGATCCCGTCTGCTTCCGGGA
>SLHZ01000358.1 GCA_007135895.1 Balneolales bacterium
CGGAATCGGATGGTGCCGTCCTGGCGGACTCTCGCGTTGGAGACATCGGCGTCGAGCCGGATGAACATCATGTCGTTATTGCGGAGCCAGCGGGCCACGTCCTGGATGGTGAAATGCATGTTGCGGTCGACGATAAGCACCACGATGCCTTCGTTTTCCTGAAGGGGCGGCACGAACGGAGTACCGTCGTCGTCGGCCTCGACGCTCTCCTCGATCATCTCAATGGTACCGGGGCGCAGGACCTCCTGGGCGGCGGACTGCCGGGGCACAATGGCTGTCAGGAACAGGAAAATGATAAGTGGAACGACCCATGGCAGCAAGGCTGCTTTGCCGGTGCGGGAGCGGCTCAATCCTTTTCTTGAAGCTTCACTTTCAAACCCGGCTGATGCTTTTTCGCTCATGATTCAGTCGATTATGATTTCAAAATAGCGTTCGTAATCCTCGTCGGGGAAATCGGCATGGCCATAGGCATCCTCCAGGTTATCCAGGCGGACCGCGGGCAGGATATGGATCCGGCTGTCGGTCCATTGCCAGTCTCCGGTTCCGCCGGCACCCAGTTCAAACCGGTCGTGGATACGGGCCATATGCTGATAAGCCAGAACGGGGTCAAAATAGAGGATGTAGGTGGTGAGATCCTGCCGGCCGCTTTCGGAATCCCGGAGTTCGACCTCCACATGGGTCATCATTCCCCTGCCCAACCAGCCCAGTACATCGGGTACGGAGACATGACCGGACACTTCGGGAGCCGCGGAGGCGCCATCGAGCATCACACGGAGCTGTCCGGTGTCCGGCGGATCCAGGCGGCTGGTGCGATTGGCGGGCGGGAAGTTGCGGGTGAGCCAGAAATCAAAGAGTTCTTCCCTGAGGCTCAGGGCCGGGTTCTGTCCGGCTTCGGGGTCGCGGCTTTGTTCGCTTCGCACCCATCCCCGGGTGGTCTGCTCCCACTTAATATTGACAAGCCGGCGTTCACGGTCCGGAATCATGACCGAAAAACGGCCCTCGTGTTCCTGAAACTGGTGAAATTCATGCAGATCCGCAATTTCGGTCACCTCAAAACGTCCGGCCAGAACGGCCTCCATGAAACCGGTGACCACGGCGGGCTCACCATTGAGAAAGAGAAAGAGGTTGGGTACGATTTCGAAGTTCAGTTCCTTGCCGTTCATGACCAGGGTGAGGAAATATTTCTGCTGGCTGGTCGTCAGATCCAGGGCTTCCACCCTTCTGGTGCCCTGCCGGAGGTCGGACAGGTATTTGTCCAGGTGTACATTTTCCGTACCCACGGTGTTATCGTACGAAATATTGACCGACTCCGAGGAGAGGTGCCAGAGGTTTTTGAGTACGACCGGATCGGTGACCGAGCGAGCCCACAGCATACGCGATACGATGCGCTCGATGGCTTCCGGTCCGCGGAAGGCGAAGCCGGTGATATCCTCGCCCACATCATAAATGCGGTCATGGGCATCGATGTACCAGCAGACCGTGACCTCTTCGGTGCCGATCCGGTATTTCAGGGGCATGCGGTAGCCGTAGGTTTGGATCGTGGGTTCTTCGTATCCGATCAGCGTGGCGCCGGTGTTGTCCAGCCAGTTTTCCCACGCCTTGCGCATCAGATCGCTCAGGAAGGGGTAGTTGGGCGCGGGCTTGTCACGGGAGGCGTATTCTGATACGGATTCGGCCGCCGGCGTGCTCATGGCAAGAAGTTCGCTTCCGGTTTCGGCTGCAGGCTCGCTCATGGCGATGTGACCGGTCCCGCTTTCGGACCAGTCGGACGATTCTGCGGCCGCCGGATTATGGATTCCCGGGAACATGAACAGCAGGCAAAGCGCTGCGAGCAGGAAACGGGCACGGTTAAAGCTGCCGGCGGAGGAGTAGCCTGTGGGTCGCGGCCCAGTGCCGGGACTATAGCCGGGAGCGCGGCCAGGGTGGTGGCCCGAATAATGACCGGGACTGCGGCCGAGGTGATGCCCGGACCGGGCACGTTGGTTGTTTTGGTGGATTCCGGTGGTGCATCGGGACATCATTGCTTTCCTTTTTTGAGTATGGGCATGGATAAGATCTTTTTCACCTGCATCCATCATTTTTCGCTTATTTTGAGCATCCATCATCCTATTTCACCAGTTCGAACATTTCCATGTCGATGACCCGGCCGTTGGCAAAAGGTTCGGGCTGCCAGGCGCGCACATAGATCGTGGGACGTGTTTCGTCCTCGTAGTCGATCATCAGGAACAGGTATCCCACATCGCTGTAGGTGCTGGAGTCCCAGATCTGAAACAGGTTGACGCCATAGACCTCGTCATAGTCGGGATGCTGGTAGATCTTGATATCCTCGAAATTGACGTTGATAAATTCGTTGCGTTTGAAGACCACATCACGCAGCCGGGCGATATATTCATCGCGGGTCTGCCTCAGGAAGCGGTACTCGTCCTGGCTGATATGGCTTTCACGCGGCTCAAGCGGATCCACTTCAGCGGTTTCGATCCTTGTTCCGGTAATGATGAGGGCCTGTTCGCTGAACTGCTGCTCGATAAAGTCGATATCCTTTCGGTTGTAGGCGGTCCGGAAACGCTCCAGGTAGCTGACCATCTGCAGGCGGCGAAACTGGTCTTCGAGGCTGCGGCTGGCGTTGAGGATTTCATCGAAACGGTGCTGCTGGATGGCGAATCGGGCGCCGATGATAGCGCCTTCATCATTTAACGTGAGGACGAGTTCCTGGGTGCGATCGCGTTCGTGTTCCACTTCTATGCCTATCTGCACAAACGTCTGACGGATTTCATGGTTGCCGTCCACCAGGGTGACGATCATACCATTCTGGACCTCCTCGATGAAGTGGAAACGGGTCTGCCGAAGCAGCGATTCGAGCTGGCCGAGTCCGAATTCACCGTCGACCCCCTGGAAAAGGGCTTCTGAGGTAAGCTGATGGATGGCTTCGCCGGACTGGTGGTGCTCATTGATGGCGGCGAACAATTCGTTGGCATGCTGCCGGAAGAGCTCGGTCAACCGGGCACCGGGTCCGTCACTGAAGATGACTTCAGGCCGTTCGGGCAAGGGATCTGCCGATGCCGGCGGCATTTGGGGTTGTGCCAGCAGGAAGAGCAGCAACAGCAGCATAAAAGGCAGTGCAGGAAATTTCAGCAGGACTCTCATAGATTTATCTTGTTTGGGTATGTGAATTTGTGTGCGTCTTGGCCTCTTCACAACGCATCCTCGTTGATTTGAATCCAGATTTGATACATGCCCGAATACTGGCCTTCCAGGGAGTAGATCTCTTCGCCGGTATCGACCCTCATGTAGCGGTTCCGGCGGAAAAACAGGTATTCGTGGACCCGTTGCTGATCGGCGATGATGACAAGGGCGCCTTCCAGGTTGTGAAAATCACCCCGGTTTCCAAATCGTATGAGCTGATTGCGCTGCATATGCTGGAGCTTCACGGATAATCCGCGCGTGGTGGTCAGGCCGATCAGCTCGGCGAAGATGGCTTCGCGTCGTTCGATCTGCGGATCCACCGGCTCGGGGATAGCTTCGGGTTCGGGTTCAGGGACAGGTTCCGGTTCCGGGGCAGGCTCGGGTTGAG
>SLHZ01000040.1 GCA_007135895.1 Balneolales bacterium
CGAATGACGGGCAGAGCGGTATCGTTTCTCATATCCATACGGAATAGCTGAACGGTTGCTTCGATACCGCTGACGAAATAGATGCGGTCGCCAGCATGATTCCACCGTGCCTGGTTCACATTACCGTCAAAACCCTCACTGAGTTCCCGGGTCTGGCCATTGTGCAGGTTGATCTGCATCAGGCGGTACCGGTCTGATTCATACATCGGCGTCACCATCCTATTCCAGATCATAAAGGCTCCATCCGGGCTGAAAGAAGGGTACCTGTCGTAGCCGGGGTTGCCCTCGGTGATATTGCGGGTATTGCCGCTGCGCAGATCATAAAGGTAAATGCCTGAATTGGTACTGTAAGCCGATTCGGTCCCCTCCAACTTCTTCGCCGTATAGGCGACTAGCCCGCCGGAAGGATGCCAGGCAATCTGAGAAGTGCCGCCGAATGGTTTGAGCGGCGTGTCGTACGGCTCACCATCCATGATATCGACCGGCTCACCCAAACTTCCGTCATCATACGGGGCCACAAAAAGGTGGCGATAGGTTCCGTCATGCCATGTATCCCAGTGCCGGTAAAGCAATCCGTCTATGATCCGCGCTTCCGCCTTCGGATATTCCGGATAGCGTTCCGTCAGTCCCGGTCCAACCGGAACATGCCTGGTATACGAAATATGGCGCATATCCGGACTGTACATCACATGTCCGATGGCCGTCTTAAAAAAAGTGACCTGCCGTACATCCGATCCGTCCGGTTTCATCTCCCAAAACTGACCCTCCCGTAAAAATCCGATCCTCTTTCCGTCAGGCCGCCAGACCGGTCCGAAAGCCGATATCCCCTCGGTCAATGCCACTGCCTTGCCATTGCCTCCGGCATCAAGCGGCTGGCGGTATATATGGGTGGAAGAGCGGTTCTGTTCCACATCCATCCGGGTCACGGTAAAAAGCACCGCCGATCCATCGGGTGATACCACCGGATTGCCCAAACGAGCCAGCTCCATCATCTTCTCCGGACTCAGTCCACCCTTATCGGTTGCCACCACCTCGCTGGACGTCTCTCCTGCTGCCGCACCTGGCGCCTCACCAGCCTCCTCACCAGCCGCCTCAACGGCGGGTACAAACAAAAACGGTCCGGCCACAAAAAAAATGGCTATCCATATGGCTCTGTACCTATGTTTACAGAAGAAAGGCTTTGACACCTGGCACCTTTTTTCCTTCCGTAACGGATGCTTTATCGCAAATTGAAGCCCTGGCTCCATTTTCTGTTTCATCGTCAATGCATTAGCGGCCATCATATCCCTCCATTATCAGCATGTATAACTTTGTTAACTGACCGACAGATTACATAAAAAACCCGATTTTGGCGAACAGATAATTTTGTAAAATTACGCTCCTGCTGTGTATCTTGATGTGCCATATCGTCCAATTATGACAGTAATTCTGCTCATTTGGGAGGACGTTTATGACCTTTTCAAGACTAATACCGAATGCTCGCGGACAATGAGGGCAATGTCAAAAACTAAGAGGGTTCCATGATTGAAATTTCACGCACTGTCGGCTCAATTCTCAAAGAGGTAGCCCAAAAGCATCCCGATGCGCCAGCCATAACCTACACCACCATGCCTTACCAGCGGACCTGGTCGGAGTTTGATGCCGAGACCGACCGGATCGCAAAGGGCCTGATGGCACTGGGCCTGAAGAAAGGTGATCATCTGGCTATCTGGGCCACCAACATACCCGAATGGCTGCTCACCCTGTTTGCCACGGCCCGGATAGGCGTGATTCTGGTCACGGTGAACACCAACTACAAGATTTTCGAGGTGGAATATCTGCTCAAGCAGTCTGATGCGAAAGCACTGGTGCTCATGGATGGATTCAAGGACAGCAGTTATGTCGATATCATCACGCGCCTGTGTCCGGAGATATCCGGGTCTCGCGATGGAAAAATCAAATCAGATAAATTCCCGCAACTTGAACGTATCATCTATGCCGGGGAGACACCTCCCACCGGGATGCTTCATTTCGACCGGCTCCCCACACTGGGTGAAACCATCAGCGATGAGGACTATCAAGCCGTACAGAATGGCCTGGATCCACAGGATATCATCAATATGCAGTATACTTCGGGTACTACCGGCTTCCCGAAAGGCGTAATGCTTACCCATTACAATATTCTCAACAATGGCAAAGCCGTGGGGGATTGCATGAAACTGACCCACGAAGACAAGCTGTGCCTGGCTGTACCGCTCTTCCACTGCTTCGGACTCGTTTTGGGGGTCATGGCCTGCCTGACCCACGCCACCTCCATGGTCGTATTGCCCTATTTCCGTCCGCAGGACGTGCTGGAAGCATGCCAAAATGAAAAATGCACCGTACTGCACGGTGTTCCGACCATGTTCATCGCCGTGCTCGAACACCCGGATTTCAAAAAATACACGTTCCATCTGCGGACCGGCATCATGGCCGGCGCACCCTGTCCGGTGAAGGTGATGAAACAGGTGGTCGAAGAGATGGGCGCCCGGGAAATAACCATCGCCTATGGCCAGACCGAAGCCTCGCCAGTCTGTACGCAGACCCGTGTCGATGACAGTATTCGCCATCGTGTGGAAACCGTCGGACGCGTTCTGCCCGGCATTGAAGCAAAAATCGTAGATCCCGAGACCGGCAAAGAACTCGGACCCCATCAGCCCGGCGAATTCTGCACCCGTGGCTATCACATCATGAAGGGCTATTACAAGATGCCCGAAGCCACAGATGAGGCCATCGATGACGAAGGCTGGCTTCACACCGGTGACCTGTCGGTAGTCGATGAAAACGGCTATTACAAAATTGTGGGCCGCATCCGCGATATGATCATCCGGGGCGGGGAAAACATCTATCCCAAAGAGATAGAAGAATTCTTGTACACTCATCCCGCTATCATGGATGTGCAGGTGGTCGGCCTGCCCAGCCAGCAATACGGCGAAGAAATCTGCGCCTTCATCATCTTGAAAGAGGGCATGACACTGACCGAAGATGAGGTAAAGGACTTCGTTAAAGCCAATATGGCCCGACACAAAACCCCCTCTTTTGTCCGGTTCCTCGAATCCTATCCCACTACCGCAAGCGGCAAAGTGCAAAAATACAAATTGCGAGAGATGGGAATTGAGGATTTCAACCTCCATGATGATGCCCGAATTGAGACCGCATGATGAATCAAAGTGAATTCCACAACCTCTCCCTGGAGGAACTTGAACAGAAAGCAGGCAAGCTGCACATGTCCAACTCCATTTTGGCTTTTGTTCTGGCCCTGATGTTTTTTCACTCCGTTTTTCTCTCTTTTGATCAGGGAAGTGTTCAATTTTCACTGATCATCCCGATAGCTCTCTTCTATTTCGTGCTGAGAAATTTCCAGAAAATCAAACGGATGAAAGCGGAAATGGATCTTCGCCAAACGTAATGCGAGGGCTGGCTGCTGCCGAAATGGATCTGCGTAAAGCGTAATGCCAGGGCTGACTGCTGCCGAAATGGATCTGCGTAAAGCGTAATGCCAGGGCTGACTGCTGCCGAA
>SLHZ01000058.1 GCA_007135895.1 Balneolales bacterium
AAGGGGAGATGCGGGATCCGTCAGCAAAAGTGAGATGAGACGGATAAACTCTTTTTCGCTGAGATTTGCGGCATCTTTGATTTCGGAGTGGTCAAGTTTGGTTTTTCCGGTTCCGGTTGCTTTGTTGGTGATCAGGGAGAGACCAATCTGGGACATGCCGAGCCGGATGGCTTCCATCAGTTCGGCTGCCGTTGACATCCCAACGGCGTCGGCTCCGATACGCCGGAAGGCACGCACTTCTGCTTTGGTTTCATAGGAAGGGCCGCTGGCGTAGATATAACTGCCCCGGGTAAGGGCGATGCCATGTCGGGCAGCAAGTGTATGGATTTTTTCTGCCAGATCATAGTTGTCGTAGCGGTGATACAGGCGTTTCGTGTCCCGGGTGAAAGAAACCATCGGTCTGATCAGGTCATCGATGATCATGATGTCCCCCACCGAAAACCGGTCATTGATGCCACCGGCGGCATTGGTAACCAGCAGAGTCTTGCAACCCATGGCGTGTGAGATGGCAACCGGGAGCAGGGTTTTGCGATAGGGGAACCCTTCATAGAAGTGAAATCGTCCGGCCCACGCCAGTACATGGCGTTGTCCTGCCTTGCCGGCATGCAGGAGGCCGTCATGTCCTTCCACACCAATATCAGGCAGGTCGGGGATTTCACGGTAGGGAATGGTGATCGTCTCTTCGAGGAGAGAGGCGAAAGAACTTTGGCCGGAACCAAGTATGAGAGCGGCATCCGATTTTTTTATTCCCTGATTTCTTAGAAACCGCGAAATAGTATGGATGGTTTGCCGGTATTCGTTCATACGATGGGGTTTGTCAGGGGTTGACCCGCCTGGCAAAAGCAGGATCGGTTTCTTCGGGTTTCACCGGAAGATAATTGTTGAAAAGATATTACCAAAAAAATCAGGTTTCAGGTGCGGGAGGAGGGCCCTGTCGTATGACACCGCTGGTGATATGCTCCACAAGATATCCTTTTTTCGGATCATACCCTTTCAAATATATGATGGCGCCATTACTGCCGTGGAAGGTCAGGATATAATAGTTTTCCCGGAGGGCTTTTTCCAGAAAAAAAGCTCTTTTGTTTCGGCTCTGAACCGCATCAAAATCGAACTTGGCAACGAATCTACGGTTTATGATCTCCGGACGTGCCAGGACATCTCCCAGCATCATGGCCTTGAGTCCGCCATTATTGTAGAATATTGCCTGTGAAAACTCGGTATGTCCTCCGATGGTTTCCATGTATACCGGTCCGGTTCCATCGGGATGATCTTCGGTAAAAGTGAGATCGGCGTGATTCTCCAGAAATGTCGCCCAGCGGATGGCATCGGTTTTCCGATTTTCATTTGCCTTTTTTTTGAATTGCTCCCATTCCCGGCCGGAGAGCTGGATGCGGGCATTGGGGAAGCTCAGTTCAAACGAGTGGCCGTGTGGCTTTAACAGTCCGCCAACGTGATCGGTATGGAGATGGCTGCAGAAAACATATTCAATATCATCGGGTGTGACACCATGTCGTGAGAGGTTTTCGGTCATGATGGCATAATGATTCAGCGGACCGAAGGTGCCGGGACCGGCGTCAATGAGGGCGGTCATGTGATCATCGGCAATCAGGTAGGGATGTATGGTTACCTTGAACGAGCCGAAAGGTGGTTTGTCATCCGGATTAATGGGCTTAAACTGGCGGTCGGCACCCACTGAAAATGTTCCTTCGTAGAGTGATGCAATCATTTGTCGTTATCCGGAATATGGTTATCCGGTTCTCCCCCGGTCTTTTCCCTGCTCTCCTGTTTTTTTTCGTAGCGGTCATAAGCGGCGATGATATCGCGGATCAGCTTGTGCCGAACGACATCGTTCTGGTTGAGGTAGATAAAGGAGATCCCCTTGATTTTTTCCAGAACATGCTGAATGGTTTGAAGCCCGGAGTGTTTGTTTTTGGGCAGATCTGTTTGAGTCAGGTCACCGGTGATGATGGCTTTGCTGTGTACACCGAGCCGGGTGAGGAACATTTTCATCTGGATTTGCGTGGCGTTCTGCGCTTCGTCCAGTATGACGAATGCGTTATTCAGGGTTCGTCCGCGCATGTAAGCCAGTGGTGCGATTTCAATGATATTTTTGGTCAGGTTGAGTTCCAGCCGGTCGTAATCCATCATCTCTTCGAGAGCGTCATACAGTGGTCGAAGGTAGGGGTCAATTTTTTCTTTCAGGTTGCCGGGAAGAAAACCCAGACTTTCACCGGCTTCCACAGCGGGTCTCACCAGGACAATTTTTTTAACCTGTCTTTCTTTTAGCGCTCTGACGGCAAGAGCGACGGAAGTGTAAGTTTTTCCGGTACCTGCGGGTCCGATCGCGAAGACGATGTCATTCTTATTCGATGCCTTGACGATCTCTTTTTGTCCGGGTGTGCGAGCGGAGACGGGCACTCCCGTAGTGGTATAGAGGAGGGTTTCGTCAGGGGAGATGGTGACTTGCCGGAGCAGGCGGTCGCTTTTTTGGAGGGCAAGCAGGGTGATGAGGTCGTTGTCGGTTACCGCTCCGTTTCTCCGGGCCAGTTTGATAAGTTCTTTGATAATGGTTTCAATGGCTTCAAACTGTCCGGGTGGTCCGCTTACTTTAATTTCATTACCCCTGACGGTGAGCTTGCTTTCGGCAAATGCTTCATCAATACGGGTCAGTATGCGGTCCTGGAGGCCGAGAACCACTACAGGGTCCACATGATCTATGAAGATGGATCGTGTATTCGGGGTTTTGCTGGAAGTCGTGATGGCAATAAGAGATAATGGGTTCTGGTTGTTTTCGGAATGGTATGGAGGGAATTGGTTTTTGAAGTGCCGGTTGTTATGCTGATGGATACCCGTCACCGGCAAGCTGTTTCAATTTGGCGACGGTGCCGGGGATATCCTCAGCACGGAATACCGAGCTTCCGGCGACGAACACATCGGCACCAGCGGCTGCGATATCGCTGATATTGCCGATGCCAACCCCGCCGTCAACTTCAATGAGGAAATTGAGGTCCAGTTCGTTTCGCATAAGCTTCAGGGCTTGCAGGCGGGCCATGGTGGAGTGGATGAATTCCTGGCCTCCAAAGCCGGGGTTGACCGACATAAGGAGGATCATATCGGTTTCCTCAATAACGGCACGAAGCCGGGAAAGAGCTGTGCCGGGGTTAATGGCGACACCGGTGTGACAACCGTTTTCCCGGATAAGCTGAAGGGTACGGTGCAGATGCGGGCATGCCTCGATATGCACCGATATCAGACTGGCACCTGCCTTTGCGAATGCGGGGATGTAGTGGTCCGGGTTTTCAATCATGAGGTGGACATCCAGGAAGGCATCGGTGGATGCCCTGGCGGCTTCCACAATGAGGGGTCCGTAGCTGATATTGGGCACGAAATGGCCGTCCATGATATCACAGTGGATCCAGTCGGCACCTCCCTCCACTGCGGATTGGATATCCTTTTCCAGTCTGCGGAAGTTGGCCGCCAGGATGGAAGGTGCGATGACGGGAGGAGTGATGCTGAGCATAAATGTAGGATTTGCAGT
>SLHZ01000054.1 GCA_007135895.1 Balneolales bacterium
AAACACGGATCATGTCCATGGCCTGGGTGCATGAACTGGTTTACGAAAGCAAGAATTTCTCACAGATCAACACCGGACTGTTGCTCTCCCGTCTGTCCAGCTACCTGAAAAACATATACCAGCCCGACGATAAAGATGTTTCGGTCGAAGTCCGGACCGGCGATGTGATGCTGAATATGAATAATTCGGTTCCACTGACGCTTCTGGTTGCCGAAATACTCACCAATACCTGGAAACACGCTTTCACCGGAAGAAGTAATGGACGTATTTCCATCGTGCTGGAAAAAAAAGATAGCGGACTCCATCTCATCATTGAGGATGACGGAATCGGTGTGGATGATCTGGATAAATTGAACCAACCCGAAAGTTTCGGTTATACCATTATCCATGGTTTGGCCGGACAATTGCGTGGCAAGCTTGCATTCTCCTCCGGTAGGAAAGGCGGACTCCGGGTGGAGGTTCTTTTTCCGGAGAACCTCTGAACATTCCAAATGCTAAACCTGCGATATTCTATATCAGCGAAATTCTGAATGACTGTTCTAATCCTGTCAGACTCCGAACCCGGAATCTTCCTGAACCGGCACTATTTCAGCCTGCGCCGACTTTTCTACTTTAAGTAAGGTTCATTAGAGCATAGGATACTACTTTACGAGCATCAGTTTTCTGGTTTGGATAAAGCTCCCCGCCTGCAAGCGGTAGAGATACACGCCGCTTGGCAGTTGTGAGGCATCCAGCACCACTTGGTGCCTTCCCGCTTCAAACAAGCCTTCCCCGATGACGGCCACCCGCTGTCCCAGCAAGTTGTAGAGTTCCAGTCGTACCATGCCCGGTTCCGGCAACTCAAAGGCAATGGTCGTCGCGGCATTGAAAGGATTGGGATAGTTCTGATCCAGACGGTACTCCGAAGGGAGCTGGTGGCCTTGCTCCGGACGGGCATCCGTCGTGAATATCAGGCCAAAGACACGCAGCGAATCATTAAAAAAACCATCAAGGTTGGTGTCAATGTAAACTCGGACCGAATCGCTGAAAAAAAGATCTCTGCCTGTCATCAGACGGTAACGAGCATTCGGCACGATGGTCAGGCCCGGCAGTTCCATCTGCATCAAAGGATCATTTTCGGGGAGTTCCGCCACCATCAGATCGTACTGCTTTTCCGAACCGATATTCAGTATCTGGATCGAAAGATTCTCATCTACCGAAACATGGATCGAATCATCCGGACTCAGATTCATGCCCTGTATGAGGTATTGGCGCTCCAGGTCCAATTCACGCGTAATGATCTCCAATTCAATCTGCTTGCCGGCAACGTCCGGATTGATCACCGATACCCCTTCACGGAAGTGGATGATATCACGATCGTTTGCCTCCGGACTGGTATTGCGGCAAATGTAGATCTGGTCATCGGCGACGATGGACAGCTGTGATGCCGACCGGTCTAAATGGTGACGGGTAATGCGATAGTTGTCTGTCGGAATAACGTATCCCAGCGGCTGATCGAACAGAACCGACGGGTGCATCGACAAAAGAGGCATGCTTTGCCCGAGTGTATGCACAAAGCTTCCGTCATCACGCATTCCGATCTGTTCTCCAAGAGTGTTTTCAAGCAGGATGCCACTTCCGGGCGTGGAATAAACGGTCATGTGGCTGGGTGGGTCTTCGCGGTTGTCCCCGTCCGGTTCGGCCGGCAGCATCTCTTCTCGCAGGAGTGGCTTCGCGCGTTCTTCTTCCATTTCCATGAAAACCGATAGAGGGGGAGAGACGAACATTCCGCGATCGGCGCCTGTGACTCCAAATCGCCTGTAGGTCCAGGTGTTATACAAAAGATCGACCTGCAACTCATGAAGTTCTGAAGGGTCCTGGTTTTCGTACAGGTATACCGTGGCGGCGGTACGATCTGTATTGCGTTCTACCTTAACGGGCAGTACCGTATGCATCCTCTTGAGCTGCGAAATGCCCCATCCCGGCTCCATGATTACCAGTCCGACATGGTTGCGGTTCCTTCCGAGGGAATTCTCGATTTTTGAAAGGGTGGAGGAGGGACTGTCGTTCCAGATATCCAGTCGATGCAGCACAACATTGGTGGCCACGGGAGCTATAAAGCGGATCTGCTGGATGTTGATCATTTCGCGCGCACTTGAATTAACCGGGACATCGTACAGAAACTGTTCACCGGGGAAGGAGTGGGATACCCGGTAGAAATCATTGAAAAACATCAGGCTGGTGGTGGTGAATCCGGAGCAGGAACCATTCCATCCAATCGATTTCAGAATGGCCCACAGCGCCAGAGCCCGGCGCCGGGGAATTCCAAACAGACTGTAGCAGTGGCTGGAGCCCATGGCCCGGCAATAGAGGTCCCAGTCGGGGAAACGATGGTCGTGGGGCCAGATGTTTTCACTTTTATTGGAAAATGACCAGGCATGATACGGCCGGTGGAAAATATGGTAGGTGCCGTCGTCATTGGGAATACGAAGCATTTTCTCGATTTCCTTCCGGGGGTAGACGGAGAAAGGACCGCTGACATCGTATATGTCGGGGTGATAACGGTCCGAGATGAGCAGTGAGACGCTATCGTAAGGCGTTTCGTCAAAGGAGAGCTCATACGTGCCCTGATGAGCCGGGAATGAGTCGGCCAGGATCTGCCACTCCTCAAATTCGTCCCCGAACAGTATCTCCAGCCGGATATCCTGCACGGCCGGGGCATGGGACCATTGCAGGTGGTGTGTGCTTCCGGTTTCCACGGCCATGGCGATGCCCGGGGCCTGCGTAAACATCAGCATCTCGAAACGTTCACGCGACCGGTCGGTCCATGAGGCAATATGACTGGAAGGTATCCCGGCCGCGGACAGGAATACACCGCCCGCGTAGATGTTTTTATCCAGGACGGCCAGGGTATTGACCATGCCATTCTCTTCGCCATGGAGCAAACCACCGGGGAGGGTGGACCAGCGCCCATGTCGCCATCGTGCTATTTTACCATGCGGGAGATAACCAGCGGCATAGAGTGTGCCTTGCTGCCAGGTCATGGCGTAGATTGGCCCCTCCAAACCGCCGTGCATGTCATGCCACTGCCTGCCGTCCCAGGCCGCGATATTTGTGGCGGGCTTGTTGCCGGCAGCAGAAAAAGCACCTCCGGCATAGAGTGTCCCGACCTCGTTGGAGGCCAGGGCGTATACCGTAGCATCGGTGCCGCCGCCAACATCGTGCCAGGAGCTGCCGTCCCAACGGGCAAGATGATTAACCGTCCGCTCACCGGCTTGCAAGAAGCTGCCTCCGGCATAGACCTGGTCGTCTTCCGCGATCAGTGCGTATACCCAGCCATTCACGCCTCCGGAAAGCGGATGCCAGACGGATCCGTCCCACATGGCAATGTTATGGACAGCAACCGTTGTTCCGTCGAAATTGGTTGCTGAAGTGAAGGTGCCTCCAGCATAAACCCGGCCCTCACGATCTACCGCAATGGCCCGGACGGTTCCGTTGACACCACGGCCGATGGGATGCCAGTTCCTGCCATCCCACATG
>SLHZ01000016.1 GCA_007135895.1 Balneolales bacterium
ATAATACTTTATTTTTAAAATTTTTGATCATGAATGTGACATTTTCCATAATATTATCCGGTAAATTATTCGTAGAAAAATCAAAACCGCACCATCACCTCTTCCTGGGCTTCTTGAACCCGGCCCTGGGCCCCTGGGCCAAAGTCGGATCAAGCTAAGGATCTTTTTTTAATTTCATATGAATAGTAGGTTGACAACAACAAACAGGTCATTTGACAATACCGGGTTAAGGTCGGTGCCGTTATGAAAAAGTCAGAAAAGACGTGTCTGAACCGGATCTTTCTTCTTGGCCTGCTCCAGGCCCGGGCGGGCATACTCTCTGTGGTCCAAAGCCAGCATATCAGCTGAAAACCTGGCTTCATATACCCTTTTGGCAAAGCCCTCCAGGGCTTTCTGGCCCGTATTGGTGATAGCCAGCAACCCATTGTCATACTCCTGGATAAAACCGAACTGCTTCAGATCATTTACAATCAGAAACGTAAGTTGCGGAATAAACCCCGTATGTGATTCAATGGCACTCCGATGATTGTTCTCCTCCGGAGGATAAACACAAAACCCCATGACAGAGAACTCAATCTGGGTCAGCGGATATCCCCCCGAGTCCTTTGTCAGCAGCTGATCCCAGGCCGACTGACTGTAAAAAAGTCCGAACCAGTACTTTGCCTCTTTGATCAGTTTCCTGCTTCTGCAACAGGCAAAATACTCCCCTGATGGAGCCCTGCGTGGTTCGCCCCGCATCCGGTACATACCTACCATTGATGCCAAATCCAACATTTGCAAATTCGGCGGGTATGAAAAAAAGTCATTAGACTTTTTTTGCATCATGGTTTCACTTGCCAGCTTTTTTTTGGATCAACTCGAGCACCTCATCCATCGTAATGGAAGAAGCGTCGAAATTTTTTGGCAGACTGATATTCTTCTTGCCATACTTAATATACGGACCATACCGCCCTGAGAGTACCAGAATTTTTTTCTGATCTGCGGGATGCTCTCCCATGTCCTGAATGATTTGAGGTGTCTTGGCAGACTGTTTCTGCTGTTTCTCTTTTAACAGCTCCAATGCCCGGTCAAGATCAATTTCAAGCACATCATCATCGCGTTTGAGGGATTGAAACACGCCATCATGAACCACATATGGACCAAAACGTCCGATTCCTGCCTTAACCTCTTTCCCCGTATCCGGATGCTGACCAAGCAGGCGCGGAAGTGCAAGCAACTTCAGTGCCGTCTCCAGATCCATGTTTTCGGGCTTCATATTCTTAAGCAGTGAAACTCTTCGTGGCTTTTTGTCTTTAGTGGTCGATTCGCCCAACTGAACGTAAGGACCATAGCGGCCGGACAGTACATAGACAGCTTCTCCTGTCTCTTTATCTGTCCCCAGGGGTTCCGGTCCTTTTTCAACTTTATTCATCAAGTCCTCAAGTTTTTCAACAGAGATATCGCCGGGGGCCATGGTTTCCGGAATGGAGGTAATGGTCTCTTTGCCATCATTGTTTTTTTGCTGGACATAGGGTCCGAACCGGCCCAGATAAATTCGATAGCCATTAAGCCCCTCTACCGGTAAGCTGATTTGACGCGCTTCCTGAATATCGATCAGAGACTCCTGGCTTTCAACCATGGGCTTCAACCCTTTTTCACCCTCGTAATAATCTTTGAGATAATTCAAGCGGTCGTTTTTACCCCTTGCAATATCATCCAGACGCTCCTCCATCTCCGATGTAAAGTGCAGGTCCACCAAATCCGGAAAATGCTTTTCCAGAAGCTCCGTAACCGCAAATGCCGTAAAGGTTGGAACGAGTGCATTGCCATCTTTGCGAACATAGTCACGTTCCATGATAGTCCCCAGAATAGTGGCATAGGTACTGGGTCTTCCAACACCGTTTTTTTCGAGCTCTTTCACCAGACTTGCTTCCGTAAAACGAAGCGGGGGTTTTGTTTCGTGCTCAAGTGGAGTAACCTCTTTACACAGAAGGGGTTGTGCCTTTTCAAGATCGGGAAGAAGGCTTTCCTGATTTTCCAGCTGGGCTTCCGGATCATCGCTCCCCTCCACGTAGGCACGGAAAAAACCCGGGAAGAGCGTTCTTTTTCCGGTTGCTTTAAAAGTCGCCCTGGTCTTCCCGCTGGCTGCTTCAATGAACACATTGGTGAATTCAAGGCGGGCATCGGCCATCTGGGTGGCCATGGTACGCTTCCAGATAAGATCATACAAGCGCGCCTCGCGTCCAGAGAGCGGGGTTTCTTTGGGAAGCCGGAACCGGTTGCCGGCCGGACGTATAGCTTCATGGGCCTCCTGGGCTCCTTTGACCTTACGTGAAAAAGTTCTCGCTCTTGGATTCAGGTATTTTTCTCCGTACATATGTTGAACGGCCGACCGGGCGGCATCGATAGCCTGACCCGATAGATGCATGGAGTCGGTTCTCATGTAGGTGATGTACCCCTCTTCGTAGAGCTTTTGGGCTGCTCGCATGGTATCTCTGGCCGAAAAACCAAATTTTCTATTGGCCTCCTGCTGAAGTGTAGAAGTGGTAAAAGGGGGGGCGGGCGAACGTTTCTGTTGCTTCGTTTCGATCCGGTTTACACTCCACTCCGCCGCCATCAGTTCTTCTCTCAGCGCTGCCGCCTGCTGCTTATCCAGAAGGACCACTTGATCCGCCTTTTTCAACTTGCCCGTCGCTTCATTAAAATCTTTACCCGATGCGAGCCGCTTATCGGAAAGATGCGTCATGGCGGCCTCAAACGAAGGATCTTCGGTGCTATTGCCTGTTCTCAACTGTGCTTTCAGATCCCAATAGCTACCTGATCGAAAACGCATTCGCTCCCGCTCTCTCTCAACAAGCAGTTGTACGGCTGTCGACTGAACTCTTCCCGCCGAAAGTCCCGGACCAATTTTTTTCCACAGCAGGGGCGAAAGGGTATAACCGACGAGGCGATCGAGAATCCGCCGCGTCTCCTGGGCATGGACTAAATTTTCATCAATTTCCCGGCAATTTTCCAACGCCGCCCGAATCGCTTCCTCAGTAATTTCATGAAAAACCATCCTCTTGACTGGTATGGAAGGTTTGAGCTCGTCAACAATATGCCAGGATATCCCCTCTCCCTCCCGATCTTCGTCAGTGGCAAGAATCAGTTCATCAGCTTCCCGAATCAATTTTTTGAGACGAGATACCGTTTTTCTTTTCTCCGGTGATATGATATAAAGCGGCTCGTAGTTATTGTCGATATCAATGCCCAGGCTTGCCCACTTGTTTTTCTTAAGTTTCGCCGGTATTTCCCGGGCAGAAGCAGGTAAGTCCCGGATGTGCCCGTTGCAGGAATCAACCGTTACCGAACCGGGCAGGAACTTTTTTATGGTTTTGGCTTTCGTTGGGGATTCGACAATAATCAGAGACTTCATTCTGAGAGTAGTATTTAGAAAGTTTTCAGGTCTTCAACTCCTGAACCTGTTTTAGCAGTTCATCAGCATGTTGCGCCGTATCAATCTTTTCGATAATGTACTGTACCGTTCCG
>SLHZ01000327.1 GCA_007135895.1 Balneolales bacterium
AAACGGTGCTGGGAGCCGACAAGCTGCTCCTTGCCATTATACGATGCGTGCGAGAGCTCCTTAATCACGGCGAACCGGTCACATTTTATTCGCCTGCGCTTTCTTTTTTCCTGCAGGAAAAGACCACCGCCGGCAGAAAAAACCCCAGAGAAATGCTGCAGCAGTTCGTACGCATGGATGACAATGATATTCTGATCAATCTGAAATACTGGGAGCATCATCCCAATCCTGTACTTAAAGATCTTTGCCGCCGTTTTCTGAATCGTGATTTTTTCCGAACCACATTCCTGGAAAAAAAACCGACCAGGGCGAAAATGACTGCCTGGAAGAAAAAAACTGCCGAAATACTGAGAGAGGCAGGCTTGCCTGACGATGATTTTTCTGTCTCATGCTATCTGCACCTTGATGTGAGCGAAAGCGAGGCATATACCTATCAAAGCGAAGGCATTTGGATTCTGCAAAATGATCGGGTTGCCATCGAGTTTTCCAAAGCATCGGACAACAAGCACATCGAAGCCCTGACACAACCCGTGGTGCGATACTACCTGGTGCATCCGAAATCCTTGAAACCCTGATTCCGGACGGCACCAAGCTACTCCGCTGCGGCGTTCACGACCGATGCCTTGAAACCCTGATTCCGGAAGGAGCAAGCTACTCCGCTGCGGCGTTCACAACCGATGCCCTGAAACCCTGATTCCGGACGGCACCCTGCAGTCTCCGTTCTCATGATCCCGTGGCGGGAATCTGAATGATTATTATTGCCCGTTACATCAAGGAAACAGATTCTTTCTGAGGACGTTCCGGTGAGGATCTATCCGCAGTGAGTCCTTGTTTCTGATGATGGTACAAACCCCCTCTGAAGGCACCACATCGACCCATTCCATTCCGTCATAAACAGGAACAGGCATCGGAAACTCTTGTCCGGAAGGAACTTCCCATTCCAAATAGAGACAGTCATCCTCGATGTTTCTTTTCAGTTCCGGCAATTCGGCATATTTGAGATAGGTATCAAAAAACCATTGCAGATCACGTCCTGTGAGTTGACTGGTGAGGGAAATGTAGTCGCTTGTATCCACAAATCGGGATGGGGGTCTGATGCCTGCTTTTTCATAAGCCGGATCCGGATAGGACATCCTCCGGAGCGACTTGAAAAAGAGTTCGTCACCGATTTTATGCCGAAGGGTATGCAATACCCATGCACCTTTCATGTAGGGATCTCTTCCTTCGAATATTTGCCGGGTTGACTGACTATCCCCGGGTGCGGCGGGACGTTCATTGGTAATGCGCCGGTATATGCGTTCCATGAAATAGTTGTACTGGTCTCTGCCGTGAAGCTCCTCTGCATAAAGAGGCTGCATGTAGGTGGCAAAGCCTTCGTGAATCCAGAAATCTTTCCAGTCACGTGCCGTAACCATATTGCCCCACCACTCATGCGCCAGTTCATGATGATGCAGATCGTCAAATCCCGAACCGGTATCAAAGACCACATCATTTTTAAAACCCGCACCATATGCGATGAGTGTCTGGTGCTCCATACCCAAAAAAGGTGTTTCGGCAATGCCGTATTTTTCCATCCAATATGGATAGGGACCCAGCAGACGTTCAAAAAAACGCATGTGATCGGTTACCTGTTCCAGCAAATCTTCTGCCTTTTCACGGTTTTCAGGTAATACCCAGAAGTAGATTGGGAAGAGCTCGCCGTTCAAGCTGCGATAATCCCGATGCAACTTTACATAAGGACCAATATTCACCGTTACGGCATAGTTGCTGATAGGATAGTTAGTTACCCAGTGATAGGTGGCGGTATCATCGCTGTACTTTTCACGAGAGCGCAAAACTCCGTTCGATACCGCAATCAGATCAGCCGGCACGGTGGCTTTGACAGAGACAGAGTCGGGCCGGTCCGAAGGATGATCCTTGACAGGCCACCAGATATCGGCTCCGTTAATCTGACAGGAAACACCAATCCAGGGCTGACCTGAAGCAGATCTACTCCATGTAAAACCACCTTCCCATGGCGGATTCGGAGCTTTCCTGGGGGAACCCCAATAGGAGACTTCAATGACAAGTTGCTCGCCACTATGCACAGGACGCGACAGATCGGCAATGATCAGCCCGTTATCATGCTTGAATGAGAGAGGATCATGCCGGCCGTCAGCATGAAGCCAAATTACGCGGTGAACGTTGAATACCGAATCCAGGTGGAGGACAAACCGATCCATGTCGTCCAAAGCACGCGCATGGGTCATGGCACTGCCATAGATAGCCTGTTCATCGGTATCCACAAAAAAGTCGAGGTCGTAATAGAAGACCTGATAGGCGGCCTGCTCGGCCAGTAACTGGCCGCCGGAATCCAGGATATTGTTTTCATAGGACTCCAGAGGAACGATAACCGGTCCTCCCGAATTCGCATACCCGCTCCAGATAAATGAAGAAATAAAAAAATGAAATATCACGACCGACAATGACACAGGAAGCGCCCGGAAGGTGCAAGTGATCCTTATGTCGCCAGACTTTGCAGACCTGGTATGCAGCAATTCATTTTCAGGCAGCGATTCATTTTCAGGTCTTGAAAAAAAAGATAAATAGCAATTCATGATACCTCCTTGTGATAGTCAATAAAGCTCAGATGATCTTTATCCGTGCGTGACACTTCTTTCCAAACAGACCCTATTTCATGGCGGTATTCCGGGAAGAAAGTATCCCCCTGGTATTTTTCCCTGATCAGTGTTATTTCCAGCTGATGTGACAGCGGATAAAAGAGCCGGTATATTTCCGCTCCTCCAATGATATATATCTGGTCACCACTCCCGGGAAGACTCAGTACCTCATCGGCGTCTCTGCAAACCTGGACATTGGGGTAGCTGCGGGTACGGGTCATTACGATATTTTTTCTGCCGGGCAGAGGCTTTTCGCCAAGTTCTTCAAAAACACCACGACCCATTACGATCGTTGATCCCATGGTCCGCTCCCGGAAGTGCTTCAGGTCTTCAGGAATATGCCATGGAAGTCTGCCCTTCCTGCCGATGACAAGATTGGGGTCATGTGCTGCTATGAGCTTTATTATCATCGTTTCGATCCTGTCTATGCTGTGAACCGGCCGGAAGTCATGTTTTGCCGGCCATGGATCTGAAGATCTGTTTATGCCCTATACGGCAACCTCAAAGGCGATTCTGGGATGGAAGCGGTAATCCTTTAGTTTGAAATCGGATAGTTTCAGGTTATTGATATCCGTTGCTTCGATTTCGAGCCGGGGTAAAGAATAGGGCTTGCGCTTCAGTTGCTCGCGAAGGCCATCCACGTGATTGACATAGATATGGGCATCCACTATGGTATGGACAAATTCACCGGGTTCATGACCGCTCAGACGGGCCATGACCATGGTCAGAGCGGAATAGCAGGCCATATTAAACGGAATCCCAAGGGCGATATCGCCGGATCGCTGGGTAAGATGGCAGTTCAGCTTCCCATCCGCAACATTGAAAATGAACATCACATGACACGGCGGAAGTGCCATGGCAGGTAAAAGCCCGGGATGCCATGCACTGACAACGATCCTTCTGCTATTCGGTTCTGTACGTAAAAGCTCCAGGGCATTGGCAATCTGGTCGAACTGCTTTTTATTGCTTACCGTCTTGCGGAACCTGGCGGCAATTCCTTCGAGATCGATCTCTTCTTCTTCGTAATAAGGGAACTTCCTCCAGAGAACCGGATATATGGGCCCTACATGGCCATCCTCCCGCGCCCAGGCATCCCAGATGTGGCAGTCATTTTCGTCCCTGAGCCATCTGATATGGTCTTCACCGCGCAAGTACCATAGCAACTCAAGTATCACGGACCGAAAAGGCACTTTTTTCGTAGTGAGCAGGGGAAAACCCTCCGACAAATCTACCCGGTAACTTTCAGCAAAAGACGATATGGTGTCTACACCAGTCCGGTTTTTTTTTCTGATACCGTTTTCCAGAACACGTCTTACCAGGTCATGATACGCTTTCATCTGTTTAATTTTTTTGATTTCTGAGGTCACATGTAATGCCCATGATGTTTTCAATCATGCTCCTGTGTGACTGGGCTGCGGTCATGGACATTCATAAACAGAAAGATTAAAGTCTAAATGATGGTGCACCAGGATTTCTCGTCCGGTATTTCGCCGTGATGGACAGCTGTGATCTGGTCGTAAAACCACCTTGCGACCGGACCCATTTCCTTGGAAAGAATCGTGATGGTTCTGCCTTGATGGTGGATATGTCCGACCGGTGATATTACAGCGGCCGTTCCCGAACCAAAAATCTCGCTCAGACTGCCACTGCCATGCAGACCAATGAGCTCATCTATGGAGACCGGACGCTCATCGACCCTCAGTCCCTTGAGAAGGGCAAGTTCAAGAACGCAGCTGCGAGTTATACCCGGCAGTATTGTTCCGTTGAGCGGCGGGGTAACCAGTACATCATCGATCACAAAGAAGATGTTCATGCTTCCCACCTCCTCGACAAAACGGTGTTCCCTGGCATCCAGCCACAGAACCTGCGTGTAGCCTTTCTCCTGGGCTTCCAGTGTTGGTTTCAGGCTGGCGGCATAGTTTCCGGGAACCTTTACATCCCCCACTCCACCCTGCACGGCTCTCACGTACTGGGGCATGGTAGTCAAACGGATGGGCTTGATTCCCTCGGAATAATAATCCCCCACAGGTCCGCAAAGAATATGAAACCGATAGCTGCGTGACCTTCGCAAACCCAGGGTCTGATCTGACGCGAAAACAATGGGGCGTATATAGAGTGACTTGTATTTTGAGCGGGGCACCCATTCCCGGTCTATATCAATCAGGGTTTTTATGCCTTCAACAAAAAATGGACGCGGAACGGGTGGTATGCATAAACGTTCACAGGATCTCACAAAGCGGTTGTAATGATCTTCCAGACGAAAAATATTGATTCTTCCATCACGGTAGCGAAAGGCCTTCATTCCTTCGAAGACTGCCTGTCCGTAATGTAGTGTTGTGACGGCCGGAAACACGGGTATCGGGCCGTAAGGAATGATCCGGGGAGAACCCCAGGTATCCTCATGATATAGCAATTCGTACTGATGGTCGGAAAATTGTTCGCCAAATACGAGGTTGTCAAAGTTTACGTCAGGCAATCGGGTTATATGCGATCGCTCAATTTCAGGACTATACTGTGCCATGGTAAAATAGTATCATCTACAGTCTTTTTATAATAGGTTGTCTTGCTTCGTTGTAATGCTTCCCCGTAATCGTTGTAATGCTTCCCCATAAAACCTGTAAGATATTTAATTCACAATAATGAAACCACGACTCTTTTGCACAGAGTCGGTCGAACCATTCTTCCGGTACCCGCTCTCATCTGGTTTCCTTAAGGTTTTGAAGAGCCTGTTTTGCTGCAAACTGTTCCGCTTTCTTCTTGTTTTTCCCACGGCCCGACCCCATAACCTTTTCTCCCACTGCCACTTCCACATAAAACCTCTTGTCATGTCCCGGCCCGGTTTCGTTGACGATCCGGTAAACGGGAGCAGGCAGTTTTTTTGCCTGAACGGTTTCAAGCAGCATACTCTTGTAATTATCCTGTGAAGAGACCAGCGTGTCCATCTCCACAAGACGTTCATAAAGGCGGCTGATCAGATCCTGGACCCGGTCATAGCCCTGATCAAGGTAAACGGCACCGGCAACGGCTTCGAAACAATCCGCCAATACACTGTCAATTCGCTCAATACCCTGATTGCGCACCCTTTCACCCAGCTCAATGTAGTCGTGAAGCTCAAGGTCCCTTGCAATATGGGCCAGCATCTCCCCTTTTACCAACTGTGACCTTAGTTTCGTCATAAATCCTTCGGTAGCAGCAGGATAACGCTTGTATATCATGTCCGAAACAACCAGGTCAAGCACAGCATCCCCAATAAACTCCAGCTGTTCATAGGATTCACTGTCCGGCAGGTTCTTTTCGGCGATCAGTGACCGGTGGCGCAATGCCTTGAGATAGAGATCCGGCCGGTTTATCCGAAGTCCGATGGCTTTTTCAAGCGAATGGATACGTCTTTTCTGAGCAGTTGACAGTACCTTCTTTTTCAGCCAGGCCCGGATGGTTGCGATCACTGTTCTTCAAACTTTTTCAGGACAAGTGAGGTGTTATGACCACCAAAGCCAAAAGCATTATTCAGGGCATACCGAATATTTCTCCCGACCGGCTCGTTGGTTGTATAGTTGAGGTCACAGTCCGGATCGGGAT
Organism: Balneolales bacterium; assembly: GCA_007135895.1. Classification (GTDB taxonomy): domain Bacteria; phylum Bacteroidota; class Rhodothermia; order Balneolales; family Natronogracilivirgulaceae; genus SLHZ01. The sequence goes on from SLHZ01000327.1 coordinate 6,240, forward strand.
ACTGGTAGTTAATGGTAGGTGGTACGATGCCGTGGTAAATGGCCATGGCCGTCGCAATGGATTCAACGGCCCCGGCTGCTCCAAGCATATGACCGGTCATCGATTTTGTAGAATTCAGGTTCATGCTGTAGGCATGATCACCAAACACTTTTTTGATCGAACGGGTTTCTGCGACATCACCCAGCGGGGTGGATGTACCGTGCATGTTGATATGTGTGACATCCTCGGGCCGGATACCGGCAGATCGTAAGGCGCTGTTCATGGCCAGTATGACACCATGCCCTTCCGGATCGGGAGCAGTCATGTGGTAGGCATCCGCCGAAAAACCATATCCGGCCATTTCGGCATAGATACGGGCACCGCGGCTTATGGCAGATTCCAGTGATTCCAGAATCAGCATGCCGGCGCCTTCCCCCAAAACAAAACCGTCACGCGTCTTGTCGAATGGACGTGAAGCCGTCTCCGGAGAGTCATTCCGGGTAGACATGGCTCTGACAGCGTTGAACCCGGCTACTCCCAGACCAAAAACCGGTGCCTCTGCCCCTCCGCAAACAGCATAGTCGGCGTGTCCGTTAACAATGGAGTCATAGGCCAGACCAATATTATGCGATCCGGTGGCGCAAGCCGATACGGTACAGAAATTGGGTCCCCGGAACCCATATTTGATCGAAATGTGTCCGGCTGCCATGTCGGGAATGACCAGGGGAATGAAAAAGGGAGAAACCGCCCTCTGGCCTCTATCGTGAAACTCAACAGACTGGTTGTAAAAGGACTGCATGCCACCGATTCCACTGCCTACCATAACAGCTACACGGTCTTTGTCCAGCTCCTCGGTTTCCAGGCCGGAATCACGAAGTGCTTCTTCGGCCGTAATCATCGCATACTGGCAAAACCGGTCCATGCGGCGCGCCTCTCTTGGACTCATGTGATCCGAAGCGTCATAATCCGGTATTCGCGCGGCAAAACGGGTTGGAAAGTTCGTCAGATCAAAATCGGTGATAGTACGTGCACCGCTCTTTCCTGCAATCAGACCATCCCAAAACCCGGAGGCACCCTTACCAATCGGAGTAAGGGCCCCCAGGCCTGTTATAACTACTCTTCGTTTCGACATGTAGAAAGGTATGTATGCCTGTCAGGAGATCTTTCCTTTCAGATAAGTAATGGCATCACCTACTGTGGCTATGTTCTCGGCATCTTCATCGGGAATGCTGATGTCAAATTCTTTTTCGAACTCCATGATAAGTTCCACAGTATCAAGAGAATCTGCTCCCAGATCATTGGTGAAGTTGGCTTCATTTGTCACTTCTGACTCATCGACTCCAAGTTTGTCAGCGATGATGGATTTGATTTTTGCATCGATATCTTTCGACATAACGGGTTACCTGTGTATTGTGGTTATCTTTGTGATTATGCGATTTTTGGAAGTTACCAATGGGCTCGCTTTAACGCCCTAATAATAAAAACAGATTGTTCATAAAAGCAACCGGATCATTGCTCTGCCGCCCTGCTCTGCAATCCGGTTCTCTTCTTCGACGCGGTTGTCAGATTTAGTTGGCCAGGCTTTTGTGGCTGATTATGATATCCGGAGTTGTTCATCAGGTTTGTTATCTGGTTTTGCACCTGGCACCAAAAGAATTGTGCCTGGAGGCTTTACATGGCCATTCCGCCATCGACACTTAGTACCGATCCGGTCACATAGGACGATGCGTCCGATGCCAGAAAGAGCACACAAGCGGCTACATCCCCGGGCAAACCGGCTCTTCGCAACGGTATTTGGTCTGTGATGGAGCGCAGGATTTTTTCATCCAGCCCAGCGGTCATCTCGGTCTGAATATAGCCCGGGGCAACGACATTCACCCGTATACTGCGGGAAGCTACTTCTCTGGCCAGGGATTTGGAAAAACCGATGATGCCTGCTTTGGACGCCGCATAGTTGGTTTGCCCGGCATTTCCGGCTATTCCAACTACCGAACTGATGTTGATGATGGAACCCGAACGGGCACTCATCATGGTCCGTATGCAAGCTTTGGAATAATTAAAAACACTTTTCAAGTTGGTATTGACCACATGATCCCATTGCTCCTCCGTCATGCGCATGAGTAATGTGTCACGTGTGATACCCGCGTTATTTACCAGGATATCAATAGTTGAAAACTCCTTCTGGACACGTGAAACAACATCCACGGCCTGTTCGCTGTTGGCGGCATCGGCCTGCAAGGCAATCGCTTCGGCTCCGGCAAGAGCAATATCCTGCCTGACCTGTGCCGCAGCTTCTTCCGAACGGGTATAGGTGAAAGCCACATTGGCACCGGCTTTGGCCAGTTCCAGGGCGATGAATTTGCCAATTCCCCGGCTGCCACCCGTTACAAGAGCGGTTTTACCTGTTAGATCATACTTATTGATTGTCATGGCATTAGATTAAATTAGCTACAATAGTTGTTAATCGAATCCTGCAAGTGAGATATTTTTTATAGCACGCTTTGTCAATCCCTGAAGCACATTTCCGGGGCCAACTTCCACAAAAAGTCTGGCTCCTTCATCATACATGTTCTGAACCGTCTGAGTCCACCGCACCGGACTCATCAGCTGGTTTTTCAAATTGTTTTTAAGCTCTTCGGGATCACGCGATCCTTTGCCGACGGCGTTGGAATAGACCGGTATGGCAGGAGTGCGGAATTCCAGTTCATCCAGAAGCTTATTCAGCGGTTCATTGGCCGATGCCATCAGGGGTGAATGGAAAGCTCCGCTGACGGGAAGCCTCTTGACCAGTTTTGCTCCGGCTTCTTTTGCTTTATCCGTCACATTTTCTATCGCTTTTTCATGACCTGAAACGACAACTTGTCCTACCGTATTAAAATTGGCCGGTACAACGACACCATCTTCTCCGGAGAGTTCCTCACAGATACTTTCGACCTGCTGATCTTCAAGTCCAATAACAGCCAGCATCGCCCCGGGTTCTTGTTGTGTTGCCTGGTACATCCATTCAGCGCGTTTTTGAACCACTTTAAGGAGCTCTTCAAAAGACTGGACCCCGGCGACGGCCAGCGCGGTAAATTCACCGAGACTGTGACCGGCTACCATATCCGGCTCATGCCGCAGCATTTCAAATCGCGCATAGGCATGGACAAACAGGGCCGGTTGGGTGTAGATGGTTTGTGAGAGTCTCTCATCTTCATCCCCGAACATGATGCTGGTGAGGTCATACCCAAGGATCTCACTGGCTGAATCACAGCGTTTCCGGAAGGTTTCACTAAACTGGTAGTGACTGAATCCCATCCCTTTTATTTGCGATCCCTGTCCGGGAAATAAATAGGCTTTTTTCATTTTTCAATAGGTTTGGATGCGTCAGCCCCGGTTATATGGCCCAGCTAAGATAAGTGGCGCCCCAGGTATATCCACCTCCGAAGGCCGTTAATATCAGCTTGTCCCCTTTTGCAAGTTTATCTTTCCAGTCATGGAGGCACAGGGGGATGGTTGCCGCCGTGGTGTTGCCGTACCGGTCAATGTTGATCATCACCTTGGCCGGATCCAGATCCATTCGGCGCGCTGTAGCATCAATGATACGCAAATTCGCCTGGTGCGGGACCAGCCAGTCAATATCGTCTGCGGTCAACCGGTTTTTTTTCATGATCTGAACGGCGATATCGGCCATACCCTCCGTCGCACGTTTGAAGACGGGTCGTCCGTCCTGGTAGATGTAATGCCATCGCTTGTCAACGGTTTGATGCGATGCCGGGTTCCGGCTGCCTCCGCCCATCTGTATCAGGGCCTCGGCACCTTCAGCTGAAGAGCACATGATCTGGTCAAGGATTCCGTTTTCATCCCCGGAGGGCTCCAGCAAGACACCAGCAGCCCCGTCTCCGAAAAGGATGCAGGTGGCACGGTCTGTGAAATCTGTAATAGCGCTCATTTTGTCGGAGCCCAGGACAAGCACTTTACGGTACCTGCCCGATTCAATCATGGAGACCCCTGTGGACAAGGCATACAAAAAACCAGAGCAAGCGGCTGACAGGTCAAAAGCAAAAGCGTTATTTGCCCCAATCATGGTCTGTGCGAGGCAGGCCGTTGAGGGGAACATGTAGTCCGGCGTAATGGTGGACACAATGACTACATCTACCTCCGCGGGATCGATATTCCGGTCTTCAAGAATTTCACGGGCGGCTTCCGCTGCCATGAAAGCCGAAGCTTTGTCCGGATCTTTGAGAATGCGCCGTTCGCGGATACCGGTTCGTGTGGTTATCCATTCATCGGTGGTATCAACCATCGATTCAAGTTCTTTGTTGGTAAGCACATAATCAGGCAGATAGTGCCCTACCGCCGATATTTTGGCTCTGATACCCGTTTGCATTATTGACCTTTTGTATCTACAGCTGATTTCGTATCTGGCAGCCCCACATGCGGCATTTGTTCGTTTGTTCTCTATGAACCAGATCGTTTATGGTTATGCCACAGAGGCGATGATCTTCTTGTTGATATTCGATTCGGCCATTTTGACCGCATTCAAAATCATGTTCTTGATGGCTCTGGGGCTGCTGCCGCCATGACCAACCATGCTTATGCCATTGACCCCGAGAAATGGGACACCGCCCACTCTCTGATAGTCGAACGGGGACAGGGCCTGGGCCATCATGCCGAAAAACTTTTTTATTTCATCTTCGGACATGCCGTTTTTTTGTAAAACCGGTATGAATAGTGTTTTGAAGGCATCCGGTATGGATTCCCCGTATTTCAGCAGGATGTTGCCGATAATCCCGTCACATACATATACATCGGCTTTACCGAGCAGAATATCTCTACCCTCGACATTGCCGACAAAACTGGGCAGTACCTCAAGCATGGCATAGGTTTTTTTGAGAAGCTCGGTTCCTTTCTCTTTTTCTTCACCGACATTCAAGAGTCCGACACGAGGTGTTTCAATACCCATGATATCCCTGGCGTAGATATTGCCCATACTGCCGAATTGAAACAGCATCTCAGGCCTGACCTCCAGATTGGCACCCACATCAATCATCAGGCTCATCCCTTTTATGGTGGGATAATACGATGCAATAGTAGGTCGTATGATCCCGTCGAGACGACCCAGGATAAAGGCCGATGCAGCCATTAGAGCCCCTGTGTTTCCGGCACTGACAAATCCGTCCACCATACCCTTATGATGAATCCCCAAACCTTTGACGATGGATGAGTCCGGTTTGGATTTTACAGCCTGAGCCGGTGACTCATTCATGCCGATGACTTCCGGGGCGTCAAAAACTTCCACTCTTTCCACCGGATAGTCGCAACCCGAAAGCTCTTTTTGAATTACTTTTTCGGGTCCCACAAGAACAACTTTCAATATGTCATTGGCCTCCAAGGCTTCAAGGGCGCCTTTTACCGGGTTTTCCGGATAAAAATCTCCTCCTGCGGCATCAACGGCAATTTTCATTTTTCAATGTTTTTTGTGAGGGATGTGAGTGATGGAACAGGACCTTGCTCCGAATACAAAATGACGAACGTGTGACCGATAATCGGGATCAGGCACCGGCAGTGATAGTACCTGCCGGATCAGCATCATGCCTCATCGGTTGCCTTGGCCACCTGACGCCCCCGGTAGTAACCACACTCGCTGCACGCGCGGTGCCGCTGATGGATAGCTCCGCAGTTGGGGCATTCCGTGAGTGTCACATCAGCCAGTTTAATATGGGTGCGACGCTTGTCACGTCTTGATTTGGATGTTTTGCGTTTTGGGTGTGCCATGTGACTGTACCTCTCGGCTTATATCTTTCAGCTTTCAGTTTCTTTGATTTTCTTTTTTCAGTTCCCGGAGCCTGTCCCACCGGGAATCGGTCGTTTCGGAGTCCGGACCGGTAAACAGGACTTGAAAATCCGTAATTTTTCCTTCTTTATAAAATCTTGGATGCAATTTTTTTAAGGGAATACTCAATAGTACCGAGTCTTTCACCTCACGGGTAATGTCTATCACGTTTTGAGAAATGTCAAGGCGGCGTAATGAGCCCGACAGATCTTCACGCTCTTCCCCGGCATCATGCTGAAAAACAACTTCATAGTGGCTTTCCAGTGTGGTGCTGTAAGAATCGAGTGAGCGATCACAGACAAGCGTTGCATCCGATGCAATGCCGCATTCGATTCGCAAATGATCATCCTGCCTGTTGAACCGCAGTTTCAGGGTTATTCGGGATATAACGGTATGAGCCACCTCCAGATCCTCTGCATCTATCCGGAGGATTTGTTCGGACAAACCTTTTGGTATTTCGTTCAGGCGAAAGGAAATCATCTCCATTGAATTTCTTTATAAGCTGACAAAGTTAGCAAATATATGCCTTAAAAACAATCCTATGAGAACAATCCGAATCGTCTCTGGTCTATGAGCTCTATCACCTTTCCCAGATCCTCCTTTTTATTCACAAAATCGAGATGATCGGTGTCTATGATCAGCTTTTCATGCTCGTAACGCTGAATCCAGTCCTCGTAAAGAACATTCAGCCGCTCAAGGTATTCAATCCGTATCGTGCTTTCATAATCCCTTCCCCGCAATTGTATCTGACGCACTAAAGTCGGAACCTCCGCACGAAGATAGATCAAGAGGTCCGGCGGGCGCAAAAAAGCGACCATTTCATGGAAAAGACTGCTGTAGTTATCGTAATCGCGCTTGCTCATCAGGCCCATCTGATACAGGTTCCTTGCAAATATTTCAACATCTTCGTAGATCGTTCTGTCCTGGACAAAACTTTCTTTGGCCCGAACCAACTCTATCTGACTGCGGAACCTGCTGGATAAAAAATAGACCTGGAGATTAAAGCTCCACCGGCGCATATCATCATAAAAGTCCGACAGATATGGATTGTCATCAACGGATTCGTAATAACCTTTCCAGCGATAGTGCTTTGAAAGCAGCGTTGTCAGTGATGACTTGCCGGCTCCGATATTGCCGGCGATAGCATAGTAATAGAATTTTTGGTTTTCAGAATCAGACATGGAATC
>SLHZ01000325.1 GCA_007135895.1 Balneolales bacterium
AAAAATGTGAAGATCTGGAGAAATTCAGACCGGAATTTGAAACAGGTGACATGAGAGCGTGGCAAGGCGGACCGTTCGACCTGGTCTGCAGTCTCTTCACCAGCTTCGGCTATTTTACAGATGATGAGCAGAATCACCGTGCGATTGGCAATATGGCGGCCAATCTGCGCCGGGAAGGCATCCTGGTGATGGACTATCTGAATGCGGCGTTTGTCAGAGAACAACTCGTGACACAGGAAGACTTGCGACTGGACGGGATGACCTGCCGGATCCGACGTACCATCGAAAAGGATATGGTCGTCAAAACCATGGAGTTCCGCTCTGCTGAGAACCAGCCCCTGCATCGCTTCGAAGAGCGGGTCAAACTGTACGGGCCGGACTGGTTCAGGGATTGTTTCCGGCATTACGGACTGAAACCGCATCAAATCACAGGAACCTATGACGGCCGGCCCTATGATCCCCGGGAAAGTCCGCGCATGATCATGACGGCTTCATCTTCTTGAGCTTGCTGCGCAAAGTGCCCCTGGGCAACTCCAGCAGCTTTGCGGCATGAGAGACATTGTTGCCGGTCTTGTTGAGGGCCCAGGTGATGATTTCGTTTTCCCTCTCTTTGATGTACAGCTCAAATGGCGGGTATTGATCCGGTGCGCCTGGCGACCCGGCCGGGAAATGGTTTCGGTTGTGGCTGCTTTTGCCGGAGAGGTCACGGACAATATCAAGGTCGGAGGTGGCGATGATGCGCTCGACCGTGTTTTCAAGCTGTCGGATATTTCCGGGCCAGTCGTATTGCATCAAATGGTCGTAGAAAGAACGGTCCAGCCGGGGCAGAAAATCGTCGGCACCGTGTTTCTTGAAGAAATGATTTACCAGATAGGGAATGTCTTCGAGCCGATCCCGTAATGGGGGCAGATACAAGGGGATAATGTGGAGCCGGTAGTAGAGGTCTTCCCGGAATTCGCCCCGCCGGACCAGCTCCTGAAGATCGACTTTTGTGGCGCAGATGACCCTGACATCCACTGAAATCGTTTCCGTACCTCCGACACGGACAAACTGCCGCTCCTGCAGGACACGGAGAAGCTTCACTTGCAGATGCATGGGGAAATCGTCAATATCATCAATAAAAAGTGACCCGCCATTGGCGCGTTCAAAATAGCCGCTATGCTGACGAACCGCTCCGGAGAAAGCCCCCTTTTCATGTCCGAATAATTCGCTTTCCAGGAGTGTCTCGGGGATGGTTGCGCAGTTAACAGCAATAAAGGGCTTTCGGCTGCGGCGGCTGAAACGGTGCAGGGTCTGGGCTATAACCTCCTTTCCAGTACCGCTGTCACCCTGAATGAGCACGGTATAATCGTGAAGCGCGACATTCTTGACCGTTTCAATCAGCTTCCTCATCGGCGGGGAGTTGCCAACCAGGGATTTGTTTTCAATTGTGTCGAGCCGTTTCCTGAGCTCGCGGTTTTCCCGGCGGACCTTGTGGTACTGATGTATGTTTTTCATCAGGCTCAGGATCTTTTCCGGACTCAGGGGTTTGGTGATGTAGTCGTAGGCACCGAGTTTGAGCGCAGATACGGCTGTTTGAACCGTAGCATAGGCCGTGATGACGATGACATCGCAGCCCGGGTTGTTTTCAAGAGCGGTTTTCAGGATATCCATACCGGTCGCTCCGGGAAGTCGAAGATCGGTTATAACCACCTGATAGCGTTTTTTTTGTACGCAATCCAGGCCTTTCGTCCCGTCCTCGACACTTTCTACATCGTAGCCCTCTTTCGTCAGGAGATTGGCCAGTGTTATCCGTGTAATTTTTTCATCTTCAACGATCAGTACCTTCATGTGAAGCCTCTATCGGTAGTGTAATGGTGAATTCGGACCAGGATCCCGGTTCACTCTTAACGGTTATGGTACCCTTGTGGGATTGTACAATACCGTGCGTGACGGACAGGCCCAGTCCGGTGCCTTTACCGGTCTCCTTGGTAGAATAGAACGGTTCAAAAATGACGCTGTAATCCTTGGCCTCAATGCCACACCCATTGTCGTGTATGCGGAGGAAGATCTTGTTTTCATTGGCTTTGCCGGTTGTTATCGTAATCAAGCCATCCTCTTGCACGGCGTCCAGGCTGTTGAGGAGCAGGTTCATAAGCATCTCCTGAATCAGATGCGGATCGGCCTGTATGGCAGGAAGGTCCGGATCCTCCCGCAGTTCCAACCGGGTCTTCTGCTGTGTGATGCGGTATTCAAGCAGGTCCAGGACAATGCGGATATGCTTCCCCAGGTGGACGGCTTCAGGACTCTCCGGTCTTTGCCGGGCATAGCCCAGCAGCTTGGTGACGATCGACTCGATCTGGTCAAGTCCTTCGTTGATCAGATTGAGGTATTCTTCGGTCTGGGCCCGGTTATCGGGGTCTTTGCGTATGCTGAAAACACAAAAACGCATGCCGTTGAGCGGGTTGTTGACTTCGTGGGCCACACCCGAGGCCAGCCGGCCGATGGAGGCCAGCTTTTCGGCCTGATAGATCTGACGCTGCGCCCTTTCAAGTTCGGAGCGGGATTGCAGAAGACGTGTTTTCAGCATCTGGAAGTGCTCGATCAGAAATCCGATCTCATCGGTCCGGGGCTCCAGACTGATGGGGTCATCCGACTCCAGATCGATTTTATCCACCTCGCTCACCAGCTCTCTCAGCGAAGCCGTGACCCGGGTTATGAAAAAGTAGAGCAGGCCCAGCGTGACAGCCAGGGCCGCAACAGTGAGGAAAAGAAGCTGAAAGAATGCCCGGCCGATCTTTTCCCTCGTGGAGGTAGCCTCAAAACCGATGTGCACCAGACCCCACCGTTTCTCGCCTATCTGAAGAGGCAGACGTGTTTCCAGGATCCATCCGTGGGTTTCATCAGGGAATATGGAAGTCAGTGGCCGGCCGGTGCCATTGGCCGTAATGCGGGAGTCTTCCGGAACAATCGTGTTGTAAAGCGCCAGGTTGCTGTGAGCAATGATACGGTGGCTGTTGTCCTGAATGGAGATATAGACGATTTCAGGGACATGCTCCATGAAATTGCGGATATGGTTCTCCAGAAGGTCTTCCTGGATGCGCCCGTGGCGCCCGGCATGAATAAGCGTCTCAATGACCGGTATGGAGAAAGCACGGGTGACCGACTTGGCATTGCTCTCCTGCTGCTCAATGATCAGCGACCGCCACTGCAGTAGTATCATGATGGAGATTACAATCATCAGTGCCGAGACTACCGCCCCGATAACGGTTAGGATCCGGAGCTTGATACTGGCCTTGAACCAGTTTCGAATAAGATGCAAAACAGACATTATTGAACTCCATTGGCTCTCATCAGAGCGATGATATAGTCGTAATCCTCCGGTTCGGCCCGGATGAATCCATAGGCAAACTCCGGATCCCAGCTGCTGATGTTGTCCTGCTGGGCAGGGTCTTCCGGATTGATGGATAGTAGTGCATCGATAATGGCAGAAACAACTGCAGGGTCATGATCTCTGTGTAC
>SLHZ01000112.1 GCA_007135895.1 Balneolales bacterium
ATGAAGGCCGAGGCAACGGCCACCAGTATGGAAAGAGTGAAGATCTGCAAGAGCAGCTTGTCCCCCAGTTTCATGACCCACTTGCCCAACAGGTCTACTACGCCGGAAAACTCAAGGGACTTGCCAATGATAAGGACCGCCGCTACAGTGATCACCGCCGGGTGGCCAAAACCCGAGAAAGCCCTCTCGGGATCAATTAATCCGGTCAGGACCAGCAGACAAAGTGCTATCAAGGCAACATAATCATGCCGGATGCGCCCCCATACAAAAAGTATGAGGGTCAGTAAAAGAACTCCGAAAACAATGAGATGATCCATGGATAGTGTGACCCGCAGGATGAATATGAACCACACAATTTATTTATTCTTATATTCTCTGGCAAATCAACCATCGACACAAGTTTAACAGCAGCGAATGAGGGACAAACAGAGGATTATTGACGTGGCCCGCCGGGGAAGAGGCGGTTCGGGTGAAGACTTTGCATGGGCCGAGCTTCCCGGACTCCGACTTCCTGAAGCGGATCTTTCAAGGACTACCTTTACAAGGGCCAACCTGGAGGGAGCCAATCTGGAGGGAGCCAATTTGCAAAGAGCCGATTTTGCTTTGGCCAATCTCAAACGGGCCAATCTCAAGAAGACGAATTTGCAAGAGGCCATATTGCACAAGGCCGACCTGGAAGGAGCCGATCTGGAAGGGGCCGATCTCAAGGATGCCGACCTGGAAGGTGCCATACTTCGCCGGGCCATACTCATGCATGCCGACCTGTCCACCGCACGGCTGAAGGGCGCTCAGCTTGACGGAGCCGATCTCATGATGGCTACCATGCCCGAGGGCTGGGAAGAACCCGAATAAACTTTCGGATCAGGTGTCAAACGGATACCGGCTTACCGGGAACACCATCTTCATTTTGCTGTTCACGCGATATTCCAGTTGCGTCTTGAAAAAAAAGTGAGGGTCTTTGGGTTCAAACCGGATATCCATCAGACCCAGCATCCATAACAAGGTCACGCTATACTCTGTAAGCATAGTCAAATCCTGATAAACCGAACTGGTGACCAGGTAGTAATCCAGAACAATGGGATGGTACAGATCTTTGTGATTTTCCGATACACTCTGCCAATTTGTTTTCTTCATCTGGATTTTCCAGAGGAAGTAATAAAGGAAATCCTGGAAAATATCACCTTCAATACCGCGGAAGTGCTCGCCCATGTCGTAATACAGCAGACATCGGTACAAGATGTGCCGGTACAGCTCCTTCTCACGGCCCTTCTCGAGTAAATGTCGGTGTTTTTTTACGGGCTGCAGTTTACCATGCACTTTCCGGATCAGCGAACAGGTGATCATAATGGTTCGGAATAAAGAAAGATATCTCACCATCGACTCGGTCAGCGTCCGGTCTGGATAGAATTTTTCCAGAATCAGCCGCTGTTTTTCGGGCCAGATACCTTCCTGGAGGATTTTCCGGACATCCTTCAAGCGAAAGCGTCCGGTAGCCGTGAGCGGCAAACGTCCGCCCTCGTCCTCTATCATTGAGAAGAGTAGGCGAATATTGTGAATCATGGGAAACGATTCGATTTCTCCGGAAGAAAGGCTATCGGTCTGAATCCATTGCTGCCACTTGGTTTCAATGATATCATCATCATCAAAATAGCCTTCATCATCAGCGTAATCTTCATGATCATAGTGATCATCATCGAAGTAATCCTCGTCATCGAAGTAATCCTCGTCATCCAGATCATCATCCCAATCGTCCGAATGGTGATCCTGCGCAATCAGAAGCAGGTTTCTTTCCAGTTTGTTCATCAACTCCTGTTCTTTTGCAGGTCCGAATATTTCGGATTCAGGAGGTTCATGGGGCCAGAAAAGGTAGTGCCAGGGGGCGTGCTCTTCAATGAGGAGATCACACATATCGGTAAAAGAACAATCGCGTTCATGGGCCCACTTGCGAATAATGCGAATCACCATTTTCATCTCATGGAATAATTGTCCGGCATCCTCGACGTTAACAAATCGTAGGTCCATGTCCTTGCGGGCCAATGTGCCGGAACTTAAAGCATGCAGCATATCCTTGAACCAGACGGCCGCTGCGGATTCGGTTTCTTCTATGATGGTTGATATGATCTGGTGTTTTGTTCCAGAATCGGAACTTGCCTCAGGGGACAACTTGCGCAATCCCGTATCAAAACCCGTTTCGCCGAACAAGTCCGATCGCTTCTTCCCCAGATAGCCGGCCAAAAGAGCACAGTAGAGGAATGGTACAGGGATGGCCTCGAGTTCGTCAACCTGCTCTGCCAGTCCCACGAATTCCTTGAGAGGGAAACCGGGTATTGCGACATTTTTACCCAGCCAGGAAATCTCCTCCTGAGTAAGGTAAATCACGGGTGTGATCGGTGGCAGATAGCCTTTTGGGTAGTTTGTTCCATCCGGTGTCGGGTCGTAAGCCCAGTGGTTACCTTTGGCGGGAAAGTTCGGATCGGGTGTAGGAGAGTCTGAAGGCCGTTTTTGGGGCGGTTCCAGAGGCGGGGTTCCCAAATTCTCGAATGATGGGGTCTGCCGGGAAAAAGGAGTCCCGCTTTTTTCCATACCGCCGATGAGGCCCTTTCGCCGGCATAAGGTGCAGTTCCAGCGCAGTTCCCCCTGATTCCAGTCGAAATGGGTCATGATAGGACATGCTTTGCCTTTTTGGGCCACTTTATCACACTGTGGTGATATGTGCTGTTCTTCCCCGTGGGCCCGGCCAAGTCCGATGAGCAGAATTGACTGGTAAAAAAGGATCTCGGATGTTGTGAGTGATGACAGGAACTTTTCCCGGGGAGAGCCGCTCCTCTTCATTTCAGAGGGTTTTTCCGTCAGATCCAGCAGTTCATTTAATGTAACAAATTCTTCCATGTCCGCAATATCTAAAAAAGGCAGGCAAATCGGAAATAGCAAGTGATCTGCTTTATTGTCGAAGCGTTTTTTGTTATCATGATTCATGATTGAATGCTACTATTCACCGGATCCGTACAGTCTGCTTGGGCACTGGCTTCGCAACGGGACGCGTCATGTCCCGGGCGATCCGCTGGTTCCCGCGACCGTGATGGTGCCGAACTGGGATATGGGTCAGTGGCTGCAGATGCAGGCGGCCCGGCGCACCGGAATCGCTGCCAATATGGAGACCGTGCTTCCGTGGACCTGGCTCAATCGCCAATATGAGCGGCTCCACACGGCCTCAAAGGTGCAGGGATCGGAAAAAAGTCGCTTGCACTGGATGATATTCACCATCCTCAGCGAAGAAGACCGTGAGGCGGAATGGGATCAGCTCAATCAATGGGCCAGACGTATTGCCCTGCGGTCAGGCAACCGGCCGGGTGCCCTTGATCAGGCCCGATGGGATATCGCCGGCAAGGCGGCCGATGTCTTTGACCAGTATGCGGTCTACCGGCCCGACTGGCTGCTGCAATGGAGTGGCCGGCGTGTGCCTGATGATGACCGGTTGGTCTTTCGCGACCGTCGGAGTATGCCTGTCAATGACCGGTGTCCGCATGATGATGACAAGCTTGCCTCTGACCGCGACCGGCATATGCCTGCCGATAAACATCTTGTGCCAGAAGGTGATCGTTTCGTGCCACACGAAAACCGGCAAAGAGAGATTCCGCCTGTAAAAGGCGATGCCATCTGGCAGGCCGCCCTGTGGAAAAAACTGGTCACGAAATGGCCCGATCTGCCACGACGCGCCGATCTGCTGTTCGATCTGCTGGCAGCGTTGCGCGAAGACCGCCTGCCCCCCGGACCGGAAAACGATGCCGGTATCCATGTCTATGCGGTAACTTCCATGCCTGTTCCCGTCATGAAGGTTCTTGTCCGCCTGGCACGAAAAGCACCGGTTTTCTGGTACGGACTTCGCCGCGATGTGGCTGAAGGCAGCGTATTTTGGGAACCGGCCAGTTATACCGACAAGATCGATCAACTGCTGGCGGTAATGGCAAAGGCGGAAGGGGTGGATCTTTCGGTCCACAAGGACCCACCCGCTCAAACCGCGGGCTCGCGGGCGGCATCAGGACAAATGGAACTGAATTTAGCTCAGAGTCATCCTCCTGATGAAACGCAGAACACGCCTCCTGATGAAAAGCAGGACAAGTCGCCGGGAAGTCCGGTGGAAAAATCGCCAGGATTCGACCCGGCAGCCCCCCCAAAAAGCTCGGTCCATCATGCCGGCAAAGGTCCTGCCAATCTGAAAAGGATGCAGCAAGCCTTGCAGGAGGGAGGCGAAATCACGCTGGACCCGAACGATCACGACTCACTGGCCATCCATGTCTGCCACAGTCCGCGCCGTGAAGTGGAAGTGCTTCGTGACCGGCTGCTGCATCTCTTCGATACTACGGATTTACGGGCCGGAGATGTGGCGATTGTCACCCCCGACCCCGAAACGTACCAGCCATTCATTGAAGAGGTGTTTGGCGAAGAGGACGACACCCACCGGAAGATCGCCGTACATGTGGGCGGAGTGCGGAGAAATCCCGAATACGTTGGGGCGGATCTTTTTCTGCAGGGCCTCTCTTTTATCGGTTCTCGCTTCAAGGCCCCCGACGTGCTGGACTGGCTTGAAGCCGGTCCCATCCTGGGTGAAACGGCAGACCGCTCCGGTCAGCGCGGTACGCTCCACCAGTGGATCATCCGGCAGCATATACGATGGGGTATTGACAAGGAACAGTTGCATCGCGATAACATTCCGCTGAGCGGAAGACATACCTGGCGCCATGGCGTTGACCGGTTGCTGCTGTCATGGCTGACCGCGGAAGGGGAGCAAGTTGCCATTGGCGATCTGCTGAGCGGAAGCACGGTGGCCGGCAGTGACTCCGGTGAATTACTCGGACGGCTGGCCGCCGTTATCTCTGCCCTGGCCAATCTTCAGGAAGAGGCTCAGTCGCCAAGGACGATTCCCGACTGGATTCCCGTACTGGAACGCTTCCTGAATACCGCATTCATCCCATCCGATGATGAAAAAGCATCCACCCGGATGATTCGGCAGACCCTGGCGGATTTGCAGGTGATGGCGGCCGAATTGAAAATCAGTCAAGAGATCGACCTGGCGGTTGTAAAGAGGTATCTGAACACACAGCTGGAGCAGACCGGTCTCGGCAGGGCATGGCAGGCCGGTAAGGTCACATTCACCGGCATGGTGGCCCTCCACCAGTTCCCATACCGGGCTGTTGCCGTCCTCGGTCTCAACGACGGCAATCTGCCTGCCAGGACCCCCGTGCCTTCTTTTGATCTCATACCGGTCTATCCCCGGATGGGGGATCGCTCACGTCGTGACGCCGAGCGCCAGCTTTTCGTTGATTACCTGCTGACGCCTGACCGGATGCTTCATCTCAGTTATACCGGAAGGCGCCAGCGTGATAACAACAGACTGGCACCATCGGTAATGCTGACCATGCTGGAGGACTATCTGCTGAGTACCGTCTCGCCCGGACAGAATCAACAGGTGCAGAAGCTGACACAAGAACACGCCCTTCAACCATTTAATACCCGATACTTCCGATACAAATCCAGTGACGACCCACGCTGGTTTTCGTATGCGGACAGGTATGCCCGGCTCGCGAAATCCCTCGCCAGACCGCCGGAAACGCGTAAACCCATTTTTGAGGATATCAGCGTGTTGGGCGATGCCGACCTGGCAGACGGTACCGATTCGAATACCGATGCTGCCCGGGCTGACGATGCCGACATGAAAGCCGATGCCGGTGTAAAAACCGGTGCCGGCCGAGCTGACCTTATTCCGGGCACGGATCAACCAGCCGGCGGGCCTGCTGGTTCGTCATCCTACATATCGCATTTGCCGGAAGCCGGACTCCGCGACCTTCGCAGCTTTTATCGTCGTCCTGTCAAACATCTGTTACGCCAAACACCTGGCCTGGCTCTTGACGAAACCGAAATTCCCTCCGAATACACCGAACCGTTCCGCCTCGACTCCCTTGATTCCTGGAAAATTCGCAACGAAGTCCTCACCGCCTGGGCGAACACCGGAGAGCTGGTTGTTGCGGAACTCGAAGAGCGGTTGTACCGGGAAGGCCGGCTTGCCGAAGGAGTCACAGGCCGCCGCCAGTTTGCCGAACTGCTGCGGCAACTGAAGTCCAATATCGACCATATTGAAGAAGAGTGGGATTCTCAGGCCGGATTCCGTACCGTTGAAATCGATGCCCTGATTCCGGTAGAACATCCCAGCATAGCGGCAGAGCTTCCCGGCATACCGGCACAGTCCGCCGCCGCTCCAACCGAACAACCCGGCATACCGGCCGACCAGCCCGGTACTCCCGTCGAGCGATCCGATTTCTCGATCGAAAGGCCCGCTAATCCAACCGAACAGCCCGCTATGCCGGATGACGACAACCGGATGCAGATCCGCTTGTCTGGCCAGTATCCTTTTGTCAATGACAACACCTGCTGGATCATTGAATCGGGCAAGGGAAAGAAAACCGGAAAGATACCCTTATACAAAAGAGTCCGCTGTTACCTGACACACGTGGCTCTGAACCTGAAGCACCGGCTTACTTCGCGTATTCTGTTTGCCGATAACGCGGAATTGTCTCTTCCTGCCATGGAACCGGACGAGGCTATGGCTATCATGCAGCAAGTGATACGGGGATTCCTGATCGGACAACAGGGCCCTCTGCCTTTTTTCCCGGCCAATGCGTTGGAGTATTTAAATAAGACCAGAGGAAGCAAGAAAACCCCACCATTGAGTCCGGAAAAGGCCATGGAGGAACTCATTCAGCAGAATCCGGAGGATTATTTCGGGGATTTTGCCCCGGAACCTATCTCGGAACTGGATACGGTTTGGGTCCGGGAAGCGTTCGGCGACACCCACCCGCTCAGTCAACCCGCCTTCCTTTCGTTCACGGTACCTTTTGTGGACAAGATGATGCAATTATACGAGAGAGCGGAGGGTTCATGAGTAACCAGGAATTCGATATCATGGACGCCCCTCTTGATGGGACCAACCTGGTGGAAGCGAGTGCCGGGACGGGGAAAACCTGGAATATTGAAGGAATATTCATACGCCTGCTTGCTGAAGAGCGCCGAATACCGCGTGAAATCCTGGTAGTGACGTTCACCGAAGCCGCCACGCAGGAGCTGAGGGAGCGCATCTACAAGCGTTTGAATGCCGTCATCCGGGCTCTTCGTATCCCGGAAACCGTCGGAGATGACTCATTTCTGAAGGATTGTTTGCGGCGATATGTCGGAGAAATGGACGGAATTGACGAGCGGCTAAAACACCTTGAGAAGTGTAAACAGCAATTTGACGAAGCGGCCATCTCGACCATCCACGGTTTCTGCAAGACGGTGCTGACCGAATTCAGCCATCTTACACGCACCGGGGTGGAGGTCGATATCATCAACGACAACAAGGGCATCATGATCTCCGATGCCGTGGATGATTACTGGAGGACCTTCAACGCCGGACCGGCCGGCTGGTTCAACGGTTTGCTTTCGCCGCTGCTGGATGATCTGATGAGCCGGGATAAGTTGCAGTCGGGCGCGTCGCTTCTGCTCCGGCAGGCCGACGTGCTGTTGCTGCCGCCCGGTGCATCTGCTTCTGCTAGCACGATTGCTTCTCCCGGTGCCTCTGCTTCAGCTGGAACATCTGTTTCAGCCGGCAAATCTGCTTCAGCTGGCACGGATCATTCAACGGATTCTGGCGGTTCTTCTTCACTCGGCAACGAGTTCTCCACATCGGTATCGTTTGAAAACATCCGGAAAGATGTCGAATCGCTGCATGAAAAACTGGCAGCACTGCGTGACATGTGGAATGAGCAGCGGGAGGAGATTCGCGACAAGCTGCTCAGGACCAATCTGAGCCGTTATCCCTACGACAAGAATTTCGATAAATGGGAAGCCGATCTGCTTGATTTCCTCGAAAATCCGTTTACCCACAAGCTGGACAAAAGCAATGCGGATCGCTTCGGAGAACGGTTTATTACCGGTACATCGCTTCGTGGCGAAAGTACCTACCGGAGTGACCACCCGGTACACAAACGGGTTGATGAGCTGATCAGGGAAGTGCCGCACCTGAAACTGGCACTCCGGTACCATGCCATGACCACGATTCGCGAACAGTACCGGCAACGATGTCGCAGGGAGGGGGTGACCACTTTTGATGATCTGTTGCGCAATGTGTCGGAGGCGCTTGATGACGATCATCCCGCAAACGGAGGCCGCGGACTGCTGCACAGCGAACTGCGCAGACGCTTTCCCTCCGCCCTTATTGATGAGTTTCAGGATACCGACCCGGTCCAGTTTTCCATTTTTCGAAGTCTGTACATGAGTAATAACCCCAATCCTGACCCTGAACCCAAAGCCGAGTTCAAGCCCGAGCCCAAATCTGGCCTTAACCCCGACCCCGACCTCAACCCTAACCCCAACTCTAACCCTAACCCTAACCCTAACCCTAACCCTAATCCTAACCCTAATTCAACCCCCAAAAACCTTTTGTATCTGATCGGAGATCCCAAACAGGCCATCTACAAGTTTCGCGGAGCCGATCTTAAGACCTACCTGAGAGCCCGGGAAGAGACTAAAACCCGGTTTTCGCTTCCCATCAATTTCCGGAGTGCCGAAAACATGGTTCAGGGTGTCAACAAACTTTTCGAATCCAGACACAGCCTCCTGGATCCGAAGCTGACGTACGAACCTGCCAGCGCCAAAATAAAGGTCAATCCTTATGTATCGGCTATAGATACCCGGGACGCCGGTGAGTCCGGCAACTTGTGCGGTGTCCATTTTCCCAGGGTGGGCGAGGAAACCTTTTCAAACAAAGGCAAAGCCGAATCCGCTGTGATCGAATGGGTCTGCAACCACATTGCGCGGTCGCTGGCTTCGGGACGTGATACCACAGGGTCTGACAATGGGCGCACCGGTTTCATTGAAACGACCAACGGGCATGGAACACCCGGTCACCACGAAAAGAACGACCAGCACAAGCAGGCCGATGAGCGTAAACAGGCCAATAACCGAAAATCGGCATTCCGGGCACTCGAGGCCGGTGATATCGCCGTGCTGGTTTCAAAACATAAACAGGCCGCCAGAATCAAAGAGCGGCTTCAGCTTTTGGGTGTGCCGGCCGTCGTTTCGGGGGAAATGAGCGTCTTCGCATCCGATGACGCCCGGCTGGTCAATCTGCTGCTGGATGCCCTGGCCGACCCTCAGCATGCGGCCACTATCCGGACCATCGCCGCTTCCCGACTCATGGGGATGTCGGCCCGCCAGATCATGGAGTTTCAGGAAAGCGAACACCAATGGTCTGAACTGCTGGAAGTATTTCTGGAAGCCCGGCAACGCGCCCTGGACAAAGGGGTGCTGGCAGGCCTGCGTCACCTGATCCATCATCTTCGTATGGAAGAAACGCTGATCCGATGGAATGACGGAGAGCGCCATATCACCAACCTGAGGCATCTCAGCGAACTCATTCACGCCGAACAGCAGAGGTCCCACCGTAACCTCCCGGGTCTGTCACAGTGGCTGCGTGTGCGGCGGAACGATCCGGATCAGCATAAATCAGATGAGACGCTGATCCGCCTGGAAAGTGATGAAAAAAGAGTCCGGATTCTCACCATGCACTCCAGCAAGGGACTGCAGTTTCCGATCGTTTATGCCCCGTTCTTATGGGAAAGCCACCAGGCGAATGCCAAAATAATCGATGCGCTTTACGAGGAGGAAAAAAGCGGCCGGCTTGTCATGGAACTGCAGGTCAGCCGGGATTCCAATGCCGCTCGACTGCATTACCGCGAAGACCTTGAAGACCGGGTGCGACTGGTCTATGTGGCCGTGACGCGCGCCCGATTTCGATGCTATGTGCCGTATGTGCATGCCCAAATCAAGAGTAAAATGCCGGCGCCGCTGACCGCCATTCTTCTGCGCCATCCCGATGCGAGGGATCTGACCACGCTCGGAACCCTGCCGGGAAAAGATCCCTGGGCCGAAGATTCCATTACCCGGCTGCTCACAGAACTCTGCCAGAAACCGGAGGATCCAGATAGCAGCGGGGCAGCCGAAGTCGCTCGAGCCACCGAAGCGGCCGGAACCGCCGAAACCGCCGGAACCGCCGAAAACGCCGGAGCCGCCGGAGTCGCAAAGACGGCCGGCGGACCGGAACCAGCTGGGCAGGATCTGCCAGTGATTGCTCTCTATGACGCCCGGATTGAACCCGGAGTATACTATGAACAAAAAGTGGAATCCGCGGATTTCAAGGCACGCACCCTGCATCCGGATCGAAAAAACCAGCTTTTGCCGCATGTTATCACCGATAGCTATTCTTCGCTCAAAAGAAAACAGCAAGAGCAGGCGGTCGAAACACCGGCTTTCTCCGATGAATCCGATGAAATCATTCCATCGGCGTGGGACGCTCAAAAAGGAGCGATTTTCCAGTTTCCGAAAGGGGCGCACACGGGCAACTGCTGGCACTATCTGTTCGAACACATGGACTTTACGGATACCCAAACTCATGAAGCTGCCATTGAACAGGCCTGTTCCCTTTACGGTTTCTCTTATGAATCCTGGGGTCCGGCACTACGTGAGATGGTCCGGAATGCCCTGAATGTTCCACTGGGTCGCCCGGACACCTTCACGCACGCCCAAGACGCATTCGATCCTACCTACCCAAAACCCTTCCGGCTGGGGGATATATCTTCCGGGGACACCCTGCGTGAAATGGCCTTTCTTTTTGCCTGTGACCGGGGAGTCCTCCGCCGATTTCAGGAACAGCTTCCCGGTCACGTCACTGCGGGCTCGTCCGCCGCATCCTTTCCGGTAGAATACTATCTTAAAGGATTGATCGACCTGGTAGTCCGTTCCGGTGACAGATATTTTATTGTTGACTACAAATCTGATTATCTGGGGGATGAGATAGCCGACTATGATCCGGACGCTCTGGCCCGGCATATGCATCGGAACAACTACACCCTCCAGTATCATATCTACACCGTTGCCCTCTACAAATACCTGAAGAGCCGCATCCCCGGACTGGATTTTGAAAAAAGTTTTGGCGGTGTGGCTTACCTCTATCTGCGCGGCCTGTCTCAGCTGGACTCGCAGCCCTCAGCCAAAAATCAAACACCTCCGGTTTCTCCGCGCTCCGGGGTGTACCTGGCGCGCCCGGACCCGAAATGGATTGCAAAGATAGCCGCACAAATGGATAGCATGGCAGGAGTGATGCAATGAAACCGGTATCAGCATATGGCGAAGGTGCACGACGGTTCAGGGAACTTGAAATCCCGCTCACCGAACTTGAAGAGCAGGTAGCTTTTCTTACCACCCGGATCTATCCGGATCACGCCGAAGCGGCATGGGCTCTGACTATCCTTCTCTGCTTGAGACAGCGCGAAGGAGCCGTTGCCCTGCCTCTGAATGGGTCGGCGACGGACTCGGTACTGGCCGATCTGATCAAACGGGAAATGATGCGAATCAAACGGGATATCCGTCCGGATGATCTGGCGAGCTATTTCCCGGGGCTGGATTCCGTTACAGTAGGGGATCTGGTGGCGGCCGGAATGGTGAAATCTGCAGGAAATGATTCCGGCGAACACCAAAGTGTCTTTGTCCTGGATCAGGGATGGCTCTATCTCCGGCGATTCTGGCGTTACGAAAAAGATGTGGCGGATATGATCTCCCTTCGCATGAAACCGGCTTCGGAGCCAACCGACGATTCCGTAGATACCGGTGCCCGGTCGCATTCCAGGCCGACTGGTTTTCCGGCAGCTACTGACCCGCCGACGCATACCGGTCCGACTGGAATCCCGGAAGAAGCTGACCCGCCGACGCATACCGGTCCGACTGGAATCCCGGAAGAAGCTGACCCGCCGACGCATACCGGTCCTGAATTTTCTTCCGACCCGGATCAGAACCGTGCGGTGGCGGCCGGATTGGATCATCGCTTTTTGGTGATCACGGGCGGACCCGGAACGGGAAAAACCTACACGGTCTTGTTGATGCTGGCCGCCATGTATGAAAAACAGCCCGGTCTTCGGACTGTTTTGTGCGCCCCGACGGGTAAAGCGGCCGCACGGATGATGGAATCCGTCTCCGGGAATATCGAACGGATCAATCTGCCCGATCACCGTAAGAAACTCCTTCCCGATAAAGCCACCACCATTCACCGCATGATCCGTTGGAATCCGACCACTGGGAGACCAGGGTTCGGTCCGGACCATCCGCTGCCCTATGATGTTGTGATTCTCGATGAAGCCTCCATGGTCGACATGGCTCTCATGTCACGGCTGGCAAGGGCTCTTCGGCCCGAAACACGCCTGGTCATGCTGGGCGACAAGGATCAGCTCGCATCGGTCGAGGCCGGAGCGGTTTTCGCCGATATAGCCGATGCGGCGAATATGCCCGATCACCCATTGCACAGCATGGTGATACGCCTTGCCACTTCATGGCGTTTCGAAGAACATTCCGAAATCGGACGCCTGGCGTCACTGCTGAACCGGGGTGAAGTCGATGCGTCGTGGAAGTTGCTGTCGGAGGGAAAGAAGGTGCGTTGCCGCACCCCTAAGGGAAAGGGTCCGCTGTATGCTTCTCTGCTGGAGAAAGTAAAGGAAACACATCAGCAGATCTTGCGGGAGACCGATCACGAACGGGCCTATGCACTTCTTTCGGATTCACAGATTCTTACCGCTTTGCGGATCGGACCCGGCGGATCAGAGCAGATCAACCGGCATATGGATAACGAGCTTGGGGGCAACGCCCCCTGGTACGATGGGCGCCCCGTCATCGTAACCAGCAATAATTACGACCTGAATGTCTATAACGGAGATATCGGACTTACACGTCGTGTTGATGATACCCTGAGAGTGGCCTTTCCCTCGGATGAACCCGGAAAGCTGCGATGGATCGCACCGGCCCGACTTAAAAGCGTGGTTTCGGCCTGGGCGCTAACCGTACACAAAAGCCAGGGCTCCGAGTACCGCCACGTCATATTGGTGCTGCCTGACCATCCCTCGGGTGTTCTCACAAGAGAGCTGGGTTATACCGCACTCACCCGGGCATCGGAATCCTTCGAGGTCTGGGGAAACAGGGAGGTCTGGAAACATCTGCTGACCCGGCGGACCGAACGCTCATCGGGTCTTGCCGAACGCCTCCGCCGGCTTTAGAGATATCCGCCTGCCGAACCCACGGATCAGATATTCCACCAGCCGA